>DATBXT010000069.1:0-4702 GCA_036514115.1 Gemmatimonadaceae bacterium | reverse complement strand
CGATCAGGATCGGTGCGGATGTCGTCGATGCGAATTACCTGGCGCACCGAGTCATTGCGCAATTCGTCCCTGGCCTCGGCGGGAACCTCGGTCGGCGACTCGCGCGCTATCCCGGAGAGCGTGTAGCGGATGCGCGGGGTTCCGTTGTCGGGAACGAACTGGCAGAAAACACCGAACCGCGCTCCGACGACCTTCGTGCCTTCGTCTGTGACGGTCTGCACGATGTGGTCGACATCGAGGTCGGATGCGAGGCTGCTGCCAATATTGTGAAGTGTCTCGATGAGACGGGCGTCTTCGCGGAGTGATTCCTCGGCGCGCTTTCGGTCCGTGATGTCCAGCACCGTTCCGATGAATCGTGTAGCGCGGCGAGATTCGGATCCCTCGCTGAAAAGCGCGCGGCCGCGCGCGTCGATCCAGCGCACCGTCCCGTCACTGTCGACTACCCGAGTCTCGACCTCGAAGTGGCCGTCGCCGCTGGGATCGAGCGAATGATGACGGACGCGCTGCAGCCGCTCCCTGTCGTCGGGATGGACCGCCGAAAAAAGGTCGCTGCTGAAAAAATTGGCGTCGCGACTGATACCGAGGATTGCCCGGCACCGCTCGTCCGATACCATGGCGCCGGACGCGAGATTCAGATCCCACGTGCCGATGTCCGCTGCCGTCGTCGCCAGCCGCAGCCGTTCCGCCGTGGCTCGCAGCTCGGCTTGCGCCTGCTTCGCGGCCTCCTGCGCCTGACCGAGCGATACGGCGTAAAGGAGACTGCGGCCGACGTGCTCCGGAGTGAGCGCGCTCTTGACGATGTAATCCGCTGCTCCCGCCTTCATCAACTCCACCGCGACTGCTTCGTCGCCCTGACTGGTGAGCATGACTACTGGCACATCGAGTCCCGCGCCGCGGATCCCTCTCAGTACCGACAGCCCGTTCCCGTCGCCGAGGTGGTAGTCGAGGAAAACGCAGTCGTAGTCGCTGCGTGGTACAGTGGAAAGCGCGTCGAGCGCTCCAGTGGCCTCGTCGATATTGACGTCGACGCCACTCCGGGCCAATGCGCGCCGCACCGCCATTCGATCGATGACATCGTCATCCACCACCAGTACGTGCACCGATTTCGGGGTTGGCGCGGATCGACGGGGCGCCGGCGGCTCGACCGCTTTGTCGAGACCCAACGAGATCTCTTTCATAACGACGCCTCCGCGGGCTGGGGAGCTGATTTGGGCCACGTGAAGTGGAACGTCGCCCCGGCCCCTGGCACGGATTCCACCCAGGCGCGGCCTCCATGGGATTCGATGATTCGCTTTACAACCGCCAGCCCGATCCCCGAGCCCTCGACTTTGTCGCGGCTCTCGAGCGTCTGAAAGATCTCCCAGATCCGATCCTGCGCGTCGGGAGGAATTCCGGGACCGTTGTCCGCGATCTGGAAATCGTAGTCGTTCGCTTCATCTGCGCAGCCGACGTCGATCTGCGGGGAATCCGCGCGGCCATGTTTGATCGCATTGGAAAGAAGATTCATCACGACCTGCTGGAACGGTACGCGCTCCGCATCGACCGTCGGCAGATTCGGCTGGACGTGAATGGTTATCCGCGCCGGCGGATCCAGCAGCTCGACCACCTCGCGTACCAGGTGTCCAACATCGACGCGCTCCGGTGACGTCTTCTTGGTGGCGCGCGCGTAAGCAAGCATTCCGTCGACGAGCGCTTCCATCCGCTGCACCCGATCGTGCATCAATCGCAGGTGTTCCTTCGACTCGGCGGACAAGGTCTCGCCCGAATCGTCCTGTATCCACTGCGCGAGGTTTCGAACGCCGCGCAGCGGAGCCTTAAGGTCGTGCGACGCGGCGTATGCAAACTGATCCAGCTCCCTGTTACTCGACTCGAGAGCTCGCGTCAGACGCTCCAGCTCGCGTGTTCTCTGTTCGCGCTCGAGTCGAGCTTCGACCTCCGCGGTGACGTCGACCGCGTGAGTCATTATTCCGGTGACGACTCCATCGAGGTCGGTGAGAGGCTGGTATACGACGTTGAAGTAGGCGTTGTGTGCGCCGCCGTTTCGCTCCATGTCCTTCACCAGCATCTCGTTGCCGATGAACGGGCGGCCTGTCGCGAATACCTTGTCCATCAGCTCGAAGTAGCCCTGTCCTTCGACGTCGGGGAACGCCTCTCTCACGCCAAGGCCGAGCAGCTTCCGCTTTCGGCCGACCATCGCCTGGAAGCGCGGGTTGGCGACACGAAAGATGTGGTCGGCCCCCTCACTCACGGCGATCATCGCTGGAGCCTGCCAGAAAATTTCCTGCAGCCGCTGCCGCTCGCGCTCGACCTGCGCCAGCGCCTGGTCGCGGCCTTCCTCGGCGCGTTTCTGCTCGTGGATTTCGGTGCAGCTGCCAAACCACTTTTCGATGTTCCCGTCGGAGTCGCGCTCGGCGCGAGCCCTGCCGAGGAACCAGCGATATTCGCCGTCGTAACGGCGAAACCGGTATTCCACGTCGAAGGTGTCGCCCGTCTCGAGGGAGTGCTTCCAATGCTCCCAGGTGCCGGCGAGATCATCGGGGTGGATGATGATCTGCCAGCCTTCTCCGAGCAGGCGCTCAATCGATATTCCAAAGAAGTCGGCAGCGCGGCCGCCGACGTGATCGAGATTCCCGTTGGGGAGCGCCGTCCAGACGATGACGGGCAACGCTTCCGACAGAAGACGCAGCCACTCTTCCATTCGCCTGCGCTCGGTGATGTCGATGCACACAGCGACGCCCGTCTCACGGTTGTCGTCGAGCACCGCCGCGGAGATGAAGACTGGAATGCGGCTGCCGTTCTTGCTGAAGAACTCCTTTTCCCAGGGGCCGGCGACACCGTGTCGGGCGACTTCCGCGGCGCGGCGGTCGTCCTCCACGTACCACTCGGGCGGAGTCAGCGCGCGCGAATCGAGCTTGCCTGATTCGAGATCGGCGCGGTCGCGACCGATCATCCGCAGGAAAGCGTCGTTGGCTTCCGTGATGGTTCCGTTCGTCAGCCAGTAGAAAACGCCGACGATGCCGGACTCCATGATGCGGCGAAGCTTCGCTTCGTGGCCGTGATCGATCACACGATCCGGCGTGGCGCTGGTCATTAGGTGCGGGCCCCCTGAAGGATTTCCGGAGCGCATGTCCGGTAGTCCGATTTTCAGCTACGGTATTATGACCGTCGCCACCGTACCACCTGCCCGAAGGTGCACTGTTACGTGCGGCCGGCGGATCGGGAACGGTCCGCCACTGCCGACGACTCGAAGTGGCGACGCATTGTCTGACCGAAGGTGTAGTGGCTGTAACCATTGTGATGGCGGCAGCATACCAGCGTGAAACTTCAGCGGTGCGCACTCCTCGGGTTTTTCCTGGTGCTTCCGCTCCCACTGGCGTTGGGAGCGCAGCCATCGAGCGCCGCGGCCTGTACCACTCCGCCTGGGAAAGTCGCTCTGGTTCTGCCCGGCGGGGGCGCGAAGGGATACGCCCATGTGGGCGTGATCAAGATTCTGGACTCGCTGGGTATCGCTCCCGATCTCGTCGTCGGCACGAGCATGGGCAGCATCATGGGCGCGGTTTACGCCAGCGGATATTCCGGCAACGAGATCGAGGCTCTGACCAAGCGGTTCAACATCGGGCCGTACATAGGTCGGTACCGGCCGCGCCCGCCACGCGCCTTCGGTATCACGGGCGCGACGGGATCTTCGGCACTGCAAAGCCAGCTTCCTGGTGAACCACGGCCGAGCGTGCTGCTGAAGAAGAGCGGCGGCGGTGTTGCCTTTGAGACGAGCTTTGCCGATGAAGGCGCCGTCAATCTGCTTCTGACATCGATGATGCTCCGCGGCAACATGATCGCGCGGGGCAATTTTGATTCACTGCCGACTCCATTCCGGGCGGTGGGAACGGATATCCATAGCGGTGCCAGAGTGACTATTGACCACGGCGACCTCGCTCGCGCGGTCCGGGCGAGCATGGCGATTCCTTTCGTGTTCGACCCGGGTGTCGTCGACAGTGTCGAGATGGTGGACGGGGGACTCAGTGAGAACGTGCCGGTGAAACTGGCGCGGGAGCTCGGCGCGACCACCATCATCCTGTCGACGCTCGATGCAACCGAAGGCCGCGACAGCCTCACGCGTGTCAAAGAGAAAGGCACGCTGGACATGATGCTCGATCGGATCTTCCTGGATACGCATCCACCGCTTGGTCCGAACGACCTCGAGATTCGTACCGATGTCTCTGATGTCGGCAATCTCGATTTCTCGGAGAAAATCGTCGACCTCCTCACTAAGCGAGGGGCTGCGGCTGCCCGGAAGGTTTTGATCGGATCTTGCCTGCCGCGTCCGGGGCGCGTCATCGCCCCGATGCCTCCGATAACAACCGCGCTGGTCACGGCCGATGCCGCACCCGGGTCTCACGAGCTGATTCGGAGCGCGGTGCGGTCGAAATACCATGGTAGAGCGCAATCGCAACGTCTCGGAAATTCTCTCGACACCGTTCAGGCTCGGGCTGCCCACGCCGGGACGCTGGGGGTTCTGCGCTCGTTGTGGCTAAACCCACAGCACGCGGAGGGCGACTCCGTGGCCTTTGAACCCGAATTCACCTGGGCGCCGAAACGCACATTTGGAATCGGAGCCGCATTCGATAACGACTTGGGTGGAGAGGCGTGGGTCGGTTGGGCCAATCGTCGCCTGGAGCTGGGTTCATTTCATCCGCTGGAGACC
>DATBXT010000068.1:0-29526 GCA_036514115.1 Gemmatimonadaceae bacterium | reverse complement strand
CTGTTGCATCCGCGTCACTTCGGCGTTCCCTCTCCCGCTCCCGCCGTACCGGCGCCGGCGCGTCCGATTCTCCGTTGATCTCGACCATCGACAGCGCCAGCGGCATCCCGCCCATCTGCAGGTCGATTTTCATCTCCTCGGGCCCGGCAGTGCGGCGCGTGATCGTGCGTTGCGTGGGCGAGTAGCCCAATCGCTTGACGAGCACCATGTACTGCTGCGGATTCTCGGGGAAAAAGATCCGGTAGCGCCCTTCGCTGTCGGTGTTGCCGGTCCGAACGAGGCCGGACACGAGCGATGTTGCACCGACTTGTGCATCGACGACCGGATGCCCAGTCGCATCGGTCACACGCCCAGCCAGAACGTCAGCATGCGCGGCCTGACATGGCAGAACTGCCGGAGCCAGGAGAAGGCCCAGGACACAGAGGGGAGAAAACGCTCGCATCGTCCAGCTAAGGAAGTTCATCTTATTATCCAACGCGGTACACCTGCTCGCAACACCTGTCTGAAACTCGCATCCCACACACGGTAGACTAATTGCAACGACGCTGCCCATGACGCGCTATATCGGGGCCCACACCATCGACAATGGCGGCATCCAGATGGCCGTGCTGCGCGCCGGGAACGCCGGCATGACGGCGATGCAGCTCTTCTCGGCGATTCCCAAGTTTTACGGCGACAAGTCCACAATCAAACCGGAGCGCGTCGCCAGGTTCAAGGCTGCTCTCGCCAAGACAAAGATCAAACCGGCCAATGTCGTCGTTCACGCGGCGTATGTGCTGAGTGTCGCCACTCCCGACGACGAGAAATGGGCGCGGGCGAGCGCGGGGCTCACCAAGGAGCTGGAGCGATCGAGTACGCTCGGAGTGGGCGCCGTCTGCTTTCACCCCGGATCCGCGCTCACCAGCGATCGCGCCGATTCGGCCAAGCGCATCGCCAAGGCAATCACGGTGGCGCTGCAGACGCACGATTCATCGACGCGGCTGCTCGTCGAGAACACCGCCGGCGCGGGCAAGACCATGGGGAAAACGGCCCAGGAGATCCGCGACATTCTGTCCAGTGTGCCGAAGGCGCTGCGTAGCCGCACCGGTTACGGACTCGACACGTGCCACCTCTTTTCGTCGGGCTACGACCTCACCGCTTCGAGAGAAAAGCTCACCACCATCCTGGATGAGTTCGAGGAGACGATCGGAGAGCCACCTTCGTTCTTCCACCTCAACGACAGCGCCGGGGAGCTGGGCGCGAACAAGGATCGGCACGTTCTCATAGGGGACGGGCTCATAGGGAAGCAGCCATTCGAGTGGCTGATGAAGGACCGCCGCACCGATGGAATCCCTCTGATTCTCGAGACGCCGCAGCAGAACTATGAGATCGCCGACGACGACGATTCCCCCGATCCGTACGACGTGAAAATGATGAAATTGCTCGAGGGCTGGGCCAAAAACTGAGAGAGAAAATCGACCGCGGGTCGTCGCAAAAGTCGATTTCTCCTATGGGAATTCGCTTTTTCCAGAGGGAAACTCTGCTCATTCCCTATTGCTTTCGCCTCGCCGGACTATAGTTTGCGTCGCTGACGCAGCGCGTTTCACCCTGTAGCATCTCGCATCCGATCACCAAACCAGGAGACAAGATGGCAACGAAGAAGAAGAGCGGAAGGAAGTCCTCAGCACGGAAATCTTCCCGCAAGTCATCGTCGAGATCCAGCGGCAGGAAGGCGGCAAAGAAGGCTGGTCGGAAGAGTAGCCGCCGGAAATCTTCGGGCAAGAAGCGCACTCCAAATGCAGCATTCATGAAGCCAATGCAGCCGAGCGGCGAGCTGTCCGCGGTAGTCGGCAGCGGCGCAATGCCACGCACCGAAGTCACCAAGAAACTGTGGGGCTACATCAAGCGTAAGGGACTACAGGATGCGAAGAACCGTCGCATGATCAACGCCGACGAGAACCTTCGCCCGATCTTTGGACGCAGTCAGGTCTCAATGTTCGAGATGACCCGGCTCGTCAACAAACACCTTCGGAACACCTAAGCTCATTGGCAACTCCGTCTAATGCGGGGCGCGCTCAAAAGGCGCGCCCCGTTTCACAGCAGTCCCGCATTCGCAGCCTGTGGGAGAATTTCAAGTCGATCGTCGGTGCGCTGGCGATCTTCCTCGTACTGCGGGCGTTTCTCGTAGAGGCCTACCGTATCCCGTCGGGCAGCATGGTACCGACGCTCCTCGTCGGGGACTGGCTCTTCGTCAACAAGGCGATCTACGGCGCGCATGTCCCATTCAGCAACAGCAACCTTCCCGCGTATCGCGACCCGCGTCGCGGCGATGTAGTCGTTTTCGTTTCGCCGTACCAGGCAGATGAAGCAGAGCGGGGGAATGACCCGACGCCCACGCTGGTCAAGCGTCTGGTCGGAACGGCCGGCGATACCCTCTACATGCGCAACGGTCTCCTGTACGTGAACGGCATCGCACAGCGGCAGGGATTCGGCACAGCAGCCGCGGTCGTACCCGAGGTGGCCAACGCGCCCGATCCACTCTTCGATTGGCAGAAAAAGGTTGGCCTCAGATCGTCGCGCTTCGGCGCTGCGCCCGCCGAGCCGAATCACGACAACTGGGGGCCGCTCGTGGTTCCACCGCGCCGGCTCTTCATGATGGGCGACAGCCGCTACAACTCGAAGGACAGCCGGTACTGGGGGTTCGTGCCCCGGGAAAATGTCAGAGGCAGGCCGTTATTCGTTTACTACTCCTACAACGCCGACGACAGCGATCGGCCGCTCCCAGCCCTCACCGATATCCGCTGGAAGCGCATCGGGCACTGGATCAAATAGTTACCACCGGCGCTTATTCCGCGTCGAAACGGGAGATTAGTCGCTTTCTCTCTATGATTCAGCAGGGGTTGCCATGGGAGCCATTCACGCGCGGGGTATATTGGATCGCGTGACCAAGTCACGTCCCGCAGAGAAGCGCCGTCGAGCTTTCAAGACCAGCGAGTGGGATCTCGAAGAGCCCGCCGCGTTCGCTCGGCTCGCGCGCTCACCGGTTGAGCTTGCGCTCATCACCGGCGTGGTCATTCGAGTTTTCCGCGCCGTCGTTCTCACCCACGGTGAAGCGACGAGCGGCTACCTCTTCGCATCGCTTGTGCTGGGCTCCCTCTTCCTGCTCGGCATGGCCACACTCCACCTCGGCAGATTCCCGGTGCGCGAATGGCCGTGGCGCGCGCCGCTCTTCGCGGTATTCGAGACCGCCGGGGAGATGGTGGTGAGCCTGGTGCTCATCTCACTCCACCGCGAGCCATGGGGAACGGCGAGAGCCGAGTTCATGGACTGGCAGCCGATGGCTACCGGAGTCCTGTTCTGGAGACTGATTGCGGTTTGTGTGTGGGCGCTGCTCCTCGGGACGACCGTCCAGTTCGTGCGCGGACGAGTCCTCAAGGACACGGGGCGGGACGTCGAGCCGCAGACATTGCCCGACGGCCAGCCCTTTATCGAACGACGAAAGCGCGACGACCTCTAAGCCGCCGCTGTCTTCTCGCAGTACTTGTCGAAGGCACGGGTGAGATCCTTCGCAATGTCGTCCGAGGTGCGTCCTTCGATCTGATGGCGCTCGAGCATGTAGACGACCTGACCATCTTTCATCAGCGCGATCTGCGGTGAGCTCGGCGCGTAGCCGGTGAAGTAGCTTCTCGCGCGCTGTACTGCGTCCATGTCCTGGCCGGCGAAAACCGTCGTCAGCTGATCCGGACGGGTGTCATGGCGGATCGCTTTGGCGACGGCCGGTCTCGCGTTCCTGGCGGCGCATCCGCAGATCGAGTTGACGACCACCAGCGTGGTGCCCGGCGTGTCCTTCAGCTTTGCGTCGACTTCCTGCGGTGTGCGCATCTCCTCGACGCCGATCTCGGTGAGCTCCATGCGCATTGGAGTGACGAACCTTTCATCGTACATCTTGTGCAACTCCTGCTGCTTTAGGTGGATGGGTACTGAATAATAAGGGGTGGGCCACCTGTAACTGCAACTTTACCTGGGCCCATCGCGCCTGCTATGGCGTTTCGCGCCACGGCGAAGATTCAGCTGCAGCCGATGAGATGCAGACGTCGGTCACCTGGCGTAGGACACCCACCGAGCCATCTCCTTCATCGTCGGCCGCTTCCCATACATAAGCAGTCCCACACGATATATCCGCGATGCCAGCCACAGCGCTGCCAGGCAGCCGATCGCGAGGAAGAGAAGGCTCGCCCCCAGCTCGAGCGGCGGCACTCCGGTAACGGCCATTCGGATCGGCATGATGATCGGCGACGAGATCGGGATCAGCGAGAGAACCTTCGCCGTCGTCCCCGTCGGGTTGAGCAGGACCGGCTGGATGAACACCCCTGTGCTCACGATCATGATCATGAGCGGACTCGCGGCCTGCCTCGCCTCGCTCTCGCTGTTTACCGACGATCCCACGGCGGCGTACAGCGATGAATAGAAAATGAATCCGAGCAGGAAGAAGAGCAGGAAGAGTATCCCGGCTGCCAACGAGATGTCGGGGAGCGAGAAATTCATCGCGGGCGCACCCAGTTTGGCCATTATCGGCGCGCGCAGCTTGAGCAACACGTAGGTGGTCGCGATCCACAGGATCTGCTGCGTCAGTCCGACCGCGCCCACGCCCAGAACTTTGCCCGCCAGCAGCGTGTCGGTTGGAACGCTCGACATCACCACCTCGGCCACGCGCGTTGTTTTCTCCTCGAGAACACCGCTCATGATGGTCTGGCCGTAAATCACGATCGACAGGTAGAGCAGGAATCCGATAGCGAAACCGAACAGCACACTGGCCATTCCCGAACCGGCTCTCCCACGCTCGGTGACTCTTTCCGTGCTAAAATCCAGCGGAATGAAGGTGATCTCCTTCATCTTCTGGTTATTGAGACCCACCTGCTCCAGTCGCGAGGCCAGGATGGTCTGACGGATCGCTTCCTTGATTCGCGCCATGTCGGCGATCGATGTCGCGTTCGACCCCGCATAGCGCGCTGACTCGCCGGCGATCGTCTGCTGGTTCACGACGATGTATCCGGTGCGCTCCTTCCGCATCACCTCACGCACCGCCACGCTCTCGGCTTTTGTCAGCTCACTTGGCGCGACCGATCTCACGAGGGGCATTCTCGCGGGACTAGTGCTGTCACCCGCAATATTTATCGACAACCGGCGGCCGAATCCGGTGCCCGTCGCGTCGAGGATCGTGGTGTTGTAGACGTCGCTCGTCGCTTTGCTTCGAGAGGCGAGCCAGGCGGGCACGATGATGATCGCGCTGAAGAAGATGGGCCCGAAGAACGTCGCAATGAGAAACCATTTCGAGCGGACACGCTCGAGGTATTCACGCTTGATGATCGCCCAGAGCTTAGCCATGTCCGGTCATCCCCTCTTCGACGCCGCTTGCACCGACCTTCTGCAGAAAAATCTGATGCAGTGACGGCTGAATCATCTCAAAACGCTGAATGGACGCCCCCGAATCAACGATGCGCCTGAGCAGCATCTGCGGATCTGCGCCCGGCGCCATCTCGATCTCGAAAAAGCGATTCGAGTCGTCGGCGCGCTTCACCAGCGAGGTGTCGCGCAGAATCGCCCCGACCCCCGCCATTGTGTCACCATCCAGCGCCAGCGCGATGTTCCGCTGGCCATGTTCTTCCTTCACGTCCGACACCGTGCCATCGAGCACCTTCTCGCCGCGCGCGATGATGCACACGGAGTCGCAAAGCCGCTCCGCGTTGTCCATCAGATGCGTGCTGAAGATCACCGTTTTCCCACGCCGCTTGAGATCGACCACCGTGTCTTTCAGAGCCTGGGCGTTGATCGGGTCGAGGCCGCTGAACGGCTCGTCGAGAATCACCAGATCCGGATCGTGCAGCAGCGTGCCGATGAATTGCACCTTCTGCTGCATGCCACGCGACAGCTCGTCGATCTTGGCGAGCCCCCAGTCTTTCTCGGGGGTCTTGAGCGAGAGCCTTTCAAGCCACTCATCGATCCGCGACTCGGCCGTCCTGCCGTTCACACCCTTCAGTTCCGCGAGAAACTTCAGAACGCGGCGCACCTGCATCTTTCGGTACAGCCCGCGCTCTTCCGGCAGGTAACCGAGGCGCTGAGTGACCTTCGGATCATTCGACGGCCGGCCGAAGATGTGGATGTTACCGCTGTCGGGCGCGATGATGTTGAGGATCATCCGAATGGTGGTCGTCTTTCCCGCGCCATTCGGACCGAGCAGGCCATACACGCTTCCCGTCGGCACTCTCAGCGCGAGATCACGAACCGCCGTATGCTCGGCGTATCGCTTGGTGACGTTGAATATGTCGATCGCGTATTCGGTCATGTAGCTTCGCTTCTGGGTGGGTCTGACGGAACAACAATATACGCTGGAAAGAGATGCCTGTTTCAGAGACTCTCGTCATTGCGCTGTTGCTGTTCGCCGGCGCGGCGCTATACGCATCAGTGGGCCACGGTGGGGCATCGAGCTATCTCGCGGTGATGGGGCTTTTCAGTTTCAGTCCCGCGGCAATGAAACCCACCGCGCTCGCTCTCAACATTCTCGTCTCTGCAGTGGCGACGGTGAAATTCCATCGAGCGGGGTTGTTCAAGTGGGATTTGTTCTGGCCATTCGCGGTTGCATCCATTCCGGCGGCGTTCGTCGGTGGCGCAACAGCTCTGCCTGCCCGCTGGTACAAAGTGCTCGTCGGCGTGGTGCTCCTGTACGCGGCGGTCTGGATGTTCCGATCCGCGTTGAAGTCCGTGTCACGCGAGCCTCAGCCGCCCGCGTTATGGGCCGCAGTAATATCTGGACTCGCGATCGGATTTCTCTCCGGTCTCACCGGCGTCGGAGGCGGGATCTTTCTGAGTCCGCTGCTTCTCTACATGGGCTGGTCAGAAACCCGAGCCACCGCTGCGGTTGCCGCTCCTTTCATTCTGGTGAATTCCGTAGCCGGTTTGCTTGGACATTTCTCCAGCGTCGCTCAGCTTCCCGCGAACATTCCGCTCTGGGGAGTCACGGCAGTGATCGGCGGATGGATCGGCGCCAGCTACGGAAGTAACCGCGCGCCCGCGCCCGTACTGCGGCAGTTGCTGTCCCTCGTATTGATCGTGGCGGGGACGAAGCTCATACTGGGAGGGTGAGACTCACCGTCTCAGCTAACTGCAACTGAACGGGTGCGAGCAGTGAGCAACTGCAACTGAACGGGTGCGAGCAGCGAGCAACTAATGGCGTGAGCAGCGAAGTTCACGACGTCGGGACGTCTTTAGCGCCTTTCATGGCACAGGCCCGTAGCCGTCACGCCAAGGAAGTACGTCCCGACGTAGTGAACTCCGCGCCTCGCAACTTTACTTGCTCACTGCTCGCACCCGTTCAGTTGCAGTCTTTTGGACCTTTCAGTTCACCAGGAGACCATTGGCTAACATCGATCGTGCCGACTGGCATTATGGCGGCAACTACCCTCCCGAACTGCCGCCCGAGAACGGCGCGACCCACATCGGGATGTACATCGCGTGGGCGATGCTGCGAAATCTCACCAGCGACGAGCTCCGCCAGCACGCCGGTGATACTTACGAGTGGGTGGTGACTCGCGAGGTCACCGGCCGCGACCTGCTCATCACCAAGCTCGACGAAAAGTTCTTCGACGAGTTGCTGACACCCGAGGGCCAGGAGTTCACTCGCTCCTATTACGAGACCAACGCTTACGCCAACGACTACGACCGCGTGCTATGCGGCGATCTGCCGACACTGTATCACGTCGCGAATACCTGGGAGAACTTCGACCGGCTCGTCCCGGTTCTCGACGACCGTCTGGCCGCGTGGCGCGCACTGCATGGGCGGCCGACAGATCTTCTTTAGCGCCGAGCTGCCGCGCTGTACCAATCCTTGCCGATCGACAGCAGGTCGAGCGGATTCACCGTATTCGCCCCGTAACGCGCCGCCCAGTGCAGATGCGGACCAGTAACGCGGCCTGTGTTCCCAACCAGTCCTATGACCTGTCCGCGCTTCACCGTGTCTCCAGGCGCGACAAGCGTCTTGCTCAGATGGAAGTACGACGTCACCACCCCGCCACCGTGGTCGATATAGACGACGTTACCAGCAAGCACGAACCTGTCGACCAGTGCCACCACTCCGCGGTTCGCAGCGCGCACCTGCTCGCCGGTGGCGCCGCGAAAATCGACGCCAAGGTGACGAGTCGTGAGAGTGCCATTGAACAGCCTCCCCGACCCGAATTGACTCGTGATCACAGATTCCCTCGGCCTGAGAAAAGATTGCGTCCACATCGCCGGGTGGTCGTGCGCGTGCTCTCCCACATCCCTCGCCCTCGCGTTTTCGCGATTGATTCGCGCGATCGTCGCGGCATCCATTGGCCGCGTGAAGCTGCTGTCGACGGCCAGGGGCTCACTGGATGGAGGCGGGATCTTCGGCAGTGTGAACCGCACCCGCACGATCTCGCTGCGACCCGACGCGTGCTGAAGTACCGCGTTCGCCTGCAGACTCCCCTCGGAGTCGACAGGGACTCCGCCGATCGCATGCCATGATCTCGCGGCGACTCTGATGAAATGCAGCGGCTCCCCCGCCAAGGCGCCGCGCACCGAAACCACTGAATCGGCGTTTGCGGGCGTTGCGAGGGTGAGGCGTACGACCGCTCCAGGTTGCGGAGCGTCAGGCGTCGCGCTGAGTGTAGCCGCTTGGGCGAAAGCCGCGCTCGGTAGTAGCGAGACAAGAGCGACGAGCGTCGCCAGTTTTATCTTCACGTCGTTGCGTTTCCGTCGGTAGAATGGGAAGCTAACGTATCATACCATTCGACCGATCCGAAGTTCAGCGCGCAACGGTCAACGCGTGACATGATTTCCATGGAGGATTGATGCATCGCCTTGTAATGTCCGTGAGTCTCGCCGTCGTTTCCGCCGCACCCCTCCTCGCGCAAGCGCTGCGCACGTCGGCTCCAATCACCGACGTTCGATACGAGATCACGGCGGATTCATCCGCGGTCGGCCGGCGACAGCTGGGCGTGTCGATGACCTTCCATGTGAATGGAACCGCACCTGTAGTGCTGGCGCTGCCGGCATGGTCGCCAGGACACTACGTCCTCCTGTGGTTCGCGAGACGCGTGTCGCAGTTCGGAGCCGAGTCCGATGGCGCGCCCCTGGCCTGGAGGAAACTGGATTACCAGACATGGGAGATCAGTCCGCGCTCAGCGGGCACGGTGCGCGTCTCCTTCAGGTACCTGGCCGATGCCGTCGATCGAGCAGTTGCGTGGACCGCGCCCAACTTCGCGTTCTTCAATGGAACCAATCTCTTTCTGTATCCCGCAGGCCGAGGGTTCGACTGGCCGGCGCAGGTCACGGTGAAAACCGAACCTTCGTGGAGAATCGCTACAGGAATGGATCCGGCGGGGGCGCCGAACAGCTTCAAGGCGTCCAACTATCATGATCTCACCGACATGCCCTTCTACGTCGGCAGGTTCGGATTCGATAGCACCCAGGTAGGCGGAAAGTGGATTCGCCTCGCGTTTTATCCGGCGGCGAGCCTGACTACGGCGCGCAGAGATCGCACCTTCGCTTGGCTGCAGAAAATCTTTCCAGCTCACACCGCGGTGTTCGGCGAGGCGCCGTTCCGGAATTACACCCTCTTTCAGAGGTCGGACACGGTAGTGAATGGTGGCGGACTCGAGCACCAGAGCTCGCAAGTCGACGAGGTGCTGACCTCACAGCTCGATGCCGGCTATCTCCCCGGACTTTATTCGCACGAAGCGTTTCACGCGTGGAACGTGAAGCGTTTACGTCCAGCGGATATGGTTCCTTACCGCTATGACGACGCTCAGCCGACGACGTGGCTATGGGTAAGTGAGGGGGTAACGGATTACTACGGCGAGCTTGGGTTGATTCGCGGCGGCATCAGCGACAGTGCCGCGTTCTTCAACGGCATCGGTGGGTTTATCGCGCAGACTGTCAGCGCGCCTGGAATCGCTGTCAGCGATGCCTCGCTCTCGCCCTGGATCGCTCCGACTGACGGCAGCGGCGGATTGTACTACCCCAAGGGCGCGCTGATCGGATTCCTCCTGGACATCATGATCCGCGACGCGAGCGACAACCACTCGTCGCTCGACCACGTCATGCGCACCCTCTACAACAACACCTTCAAACGCGGCCGCGGATTTACCAGCGCCGATTGGTGGGGAGAGGTTGGCCGCGCCGCCGGCGGCAGATCGTTCACCGACTTTGCCCGCAGGTATGTAGACGGAAGGGAACCGCTGCCGACGGATTCAGTGATGCGCCTGGCAGGCCTTCAAAGTCGCATAGACACCATTCGCGAGCCGCGTCTGGGAGTTTCCACTGCCACGGATGCGAACGGCGTCAGCATCACGGCTATCGGCCCTGGAGGGGCCGCGGAGGCCAGCGGACTAAGAGTGGGAGACAGGCTCGTCTCGATCGGCGATGTCGCCATCACCAATGACGATTCTTTCGATGCGTTTCGCGAGCACTACGCGGGCACCTCGCTGACGACGCTTCCACTGGTAGTTCGCCGAGGCGGTCAGACGGTCTCTCTCCAGCTGCCCGTGCGACTGTTCTCCCGCACCTTTACCCAGGTTTCGACCATCCCCGGAGCCAGCGAGAAGGCTGTGCGAATCCGGAACGGAATCATGAAAGGGACAACCTCGTGAAAAGTCGATGTCGCCAGCGATTCATCCGGAAGCGCATCGACGAGCTGCGCGCTATTTCACCTCGATGACGCGCGACGACGATGCGTTCGGATCGTCGCCAACCTGCAGCTTCACCGCGTACTTCCCCGCCGGTATGGCCGACAGATCGAGCACTATGGATCTCGCCGACAACACACCCGCTGCGCCGTTTTCCTGCCACCTGATGTTGAGTGGCATCGGTTTCGGCACGATACGCAGCGCCCGAAAAGTGCGCCTCATAAAGCTTTCCTGCACCCGAGTGATCGTGAGTGAGATCGGCACTGCGCTATCAGCCGGCGCTTTTCCGTAAAGCTCCCAGAAAAGGCCGATCTTTGTGTTGCGACTGAATTTGGTGCCGCCGTGCGCGCGCTCGGTCGCCTCGGCCAGGTCGACTGGAAGCGCCGGCGCACCGTCCACGAATAGGAGGTCAGACACGCTGATCCGACCGGAGTCCAGCGGTATCTCGGAGAAACCGGATCTCCACCGCGCCGCACCCGAGCTGTCCCTGGCCAGAAGCTCGACGCCGACGACCTGCTCCTTGAGCGCGGTTGTGATCGTCATCACGTTCCTCAACGGCGACTCGGCCACTTCCGTTTTCGACTGAACGGCGCCCGTATCTCCCGTTGCCACGAGTGCAGCGGCGAACTTGGTGTTCCCGAATATGGTATCGCCCTTCACGTTGTACGCAGCCACGATTCTGGTCGAGTCGCCGCGCCGAAAACGAGCTACCTGTGCGTCGAGGTTCTCGAATCCGCGCGCGTAGGTCGGCGAGTACTGCTCGCGTGGCGGGAATTGGTAGATGTCGAAGACCGAATCCGCGATCAGAGACACGCTGTCCGGCGGCCTTTGAGTGAGAAAGAAATGGTAGCCTGGCTCCCGCTCATGCCCGGTTATGGTCGGCTTCGATTCCGGATACAAAGAGTGCGCAGGTTCCTGCGTCCACTTCTCGGCCCACCCGAAGCGCAGAATCAGCTCAGCCAGATCGCCGCCCCAATTCAAGCCGTAGGTGTTCACAGAGTTCTGCTGAAGCACGGTGTGCAGAACCCGGGAGAAGTGCTCCGTGCGTCGCTCGTTGCCCGGAACCATGAAGAGCGGGTCGGATACCCACCAGATACGGGCGTCAGCCGCGGCGCGCTCCTCGCACGACATTTTGCTGTACGTCCCGCGAATGTCGTCGTCGAGCAGCGGCCGAAGGTTGAGCCAGTGACAGCGGGTCTCCACCGGCATGCTGTCCAGCGCGACGCCGAAGGCGCTGTCCGCCGCGGCGTAGTCGCCGCGCACGTGCAGTGACATCCCGAGGAGGGCATCGCACCACCACCTGCTCCCGCGACACGCTCGGGCGACCGAAACCGCGGACGTGTCGCGGGCTTCCAGCAGGTAGCGGATCCGCTGGCCGGCGATCCAGTCGTCGCCAGGAAGTGCGTCGGACGCTTTCTCGAGATCGCGCAGCATCTCGGTTCGCGCCCTGACGATGTCCTTTCCTTCGCCAGGGACGACGTAATCCTTACTGAACCGCGGATGCCATTCGCAGAACCGGCCGACGATGAGGCAGTGATCCGCGGTCCCCGCGTAAAACCTTGGCAGGAGCTGCCGGCGACGGTGCTCGAATGCAGCCTGCAGGTTTCTCGCGTGCTTCGCGATCTCGGCGGAGTCCGCACGCATCTGCCGGTCCCTCGACTCCGGCCGGGCGAGTGGCTGCGCCCCGGAAGTGGGCGCGCATAGCAGGGATACGACAAACCCTATCGCCAGCCAGACACCGAGCGTAGCTGTCTGGTCTCGAGCGTTCAGGCGCGAGCTAGGGTCAGAAAATCCGGCGTAAGTCGTATGACAGCACGATGAACGAGTGAGGTATGCCGCCTGATTAAATAATTATCCCTCGTAACGTCAGGATGCCACTACTCCTGAGGTCTATTAGACACCCGCTAAGCAGGCGGGGGTTCAACGGCCGGCGCCCACCGTGCATCGACCTGCCTGCGCGTAATTACCAGCCGCCACATGAAAAGGAGATACAGAACCAGCGCAATCGGGATCCTCAGCTGGCCATCGATGAATTCGAAGATCCAGCGCATCACATCAAACAGCGTGGAGTAGATCGTCAGCCAGAAGGCCGCCTCGAGGAATGCGCGGCGGCGCATGATGATGGCCACGCAGACCAGGGCCAGCGCGATCCCGACGATCTGCTCGATCCACCACAGTCGCGTCTGGGCGTGGAGCGCCTCGCGCAACGGCGTTTTGCCCAGCGCGTTTACCCAGCCGCCAACGGTGAGGAGCGCGATCAATGCGGCGAGAACACTTCTGAAATTGTCGCGGGGCAGCAGATCGGGGCGTGTCGGCGAATAGGTCGGGGCTGTCATGGCGGATTAGTGGTTTGGTCATCCGCTCAGCAATCAATTTCCGTGCGCGAAATTCCTCTACGCCACGATGGTCAAACGTTCTTCGGTGGTGGGGGACGGCGATCCCGGCCGAAAGGGTCGCCGATCAGCGCCTCAGTGTGGAGTGCACAAACCCAATTCCCATCTCGCTTCACCCACGTCGATGAATCAGACGCCTCGAGGGTGAGCGGCTTGCCTTCGACTGTCATCGTTTCCTTCACCTTGTACGCCAGGACCGCGACGTCCTCGCTGAGCACACGCACCTGAACCTCGCTGAGGTCGAAACTATGCAGCGTCCATCCTCCCGCCTGAAGCATGTCGGCGAAAGCCTTCTGACTGATTCGTCCGACACCCTGAGCGCCCGTGACGATGCACGGATCATCAGTCAGGCGCATCGCCGCCTGTACATCCCTGTTCATGATGGCGGTCCAGTACTGCTTTTCGAGATCGAGCAGTTGCGCCTCGATTGGTCCTTCAGACATTCAGCATCCTCGTCGTCGTAACGAATAGATTGCCTCCGAACGGCGTCGCCATCAAGCTGATTTTTCGTCGACGCCCACGCGGCCTATGGGACATCGCCCGCCCGCCGGGCAGGCCGGAACCCGAACTGAGCCGATGGAGAGCGTATGAGCATTGCCGATGCGTTGCTGCCGGAGTTCGATCAGGAAATGGCATCTACTCGCCGGGTGATCGAGAGAGTCCCGACCGATAAGGGCCCGTTCAAGCCGCACCCGAAATCCTTTTCGCTGGCGCACCTCACCCAGCTTGTATCTGGAATGCCCGGTTGGATCACCAACGCGATCACTCAGACGTCGCTGAATCTCGCCGGCTATCCTGGATACTCCAACGAGAAGACCGAGGATCTCCTCAAGACATTCGACCGCAACGTCAGAGAGGCGCGGCAGGCTATCGCCGCGGCGAAGGACTCCGACTACGGCGTCAACTGGTCATTGAAGAGAGGGGACCAGGTTTTCTTCACTGCCCCACGCGCCGTGATCGTGCGGCAGACGATCAATCATCTCGTGCATCACCGCGGACAGCTTACGGTGTATCTGCGACTTATCGACGTCCCGGTTCCTTCGATTTACGGTCCGACCGCTGACGAGCCGATGCCCGGATTGTCGCCCTCGAAACCCTAGCTATTTCTGATCGAGGTCGCGCAGAGCGGCTTCCACTTCCTCGACGTGACCCGGCACGCGCACTTTGGGGAAGATGCGCGCGACCCGGCCGCTGCGATCGACCAGAATTGTCGTGCGCTCGACTCCCATGTACTTCTTGCCGTACATCGATTTCTCTTTCCAGACGCCTAGCGCCTCCGCGAGCTTGTGCCCTTCGTCCGCGAGCAACTGGAACGGCAGCTGATACTTCTTCTTGAATTTCCGGTGCGACTCGACGTCGTCCGGGCTCACTCCAATCACCTGCGCATTCGTTTTCCCGAATCGTGGAAACGCGTCGCGGAAATCGCACGCTTCCTTCGTGCATCCGGAGGTGTCGTCTTTCGGATAGAAATACAAAACCGTGTTCTTGCCGCGCAGCGAATCAGCCGTAACGACGTTCCCGTCGTCAGCCGGCAGTGAGAACTTCGGCAACTGTTGGCCTTCTTCGATCACGATAACCTCGATTGCTACGGTTGGTTTGTTCTCGGAGTAGGGGTTGCGGCGTCCGGCGTTTCACTCAGAGTCAGCGAGAGCCGTCTCCAGGGCGTTCCACGCGAGCAGTGCGCATTTCACTCTCGCTGGGAAGCGGGCGACACCGGACAGTGCGCGCAGTGACCCAAGCCTGCTCTCGTCTTCGGGTGAGGGCACCCCGAGCATCAGATCGCGGAATTGCGTTCGGATCGCGCCGATCTCCTCCTTGCTCTTTCCCTTTAGCAGCTGGGTCATCATCGACGCGGACGCCTGCGAGATGGAGCAGCCACGACCCGAAAACTTCAAATCCTTGATCTCGTTGCCATCGAACTGGAGCTGCAGCGCGATCTCGTCGCCGCAGAGCGGATTCTTCATCTCGACGCTGGCGTCGGCGTTCTCCAGAACGCCCTTGTTGCGCGGGCGCCGGTAGTGATCGAGGATCATTTCCTGATACAGCGCCGAGATTTCCGCGGAGCTTCTAGGCAGGGACATACCCGAATATCTCGCGAGCCTTGTTGATCCCCGTGACCAGCGCGTCGATATCGCCTTCGTTGTTATAGATGTAAAACGAGGCGCGAGCGGTCGCCGGGACGTCCAGCCGGCGCATCAAAGGTTGTGCGCAGTGATGGCCGGCGCGGATGCATACCCCCTCGCCATCGAGAATCGTAGCGAGATCGTGTGGATGCACGTCGTTCATCGTGAATGAGAGGACCCCGCTGCGCTCGGCGGGTGGGGGCCCGTACACATGCAGACCGTCGATGGCCAAAAGGCGTTCCTGGGCCTGCAGCATCAGCGAGCGCTCGTGCTCTATGACCCGATCCATTCCGATGTTGTCCAGATACTCCACGGCCGCCGCCAGCCCTACCGCGTTTGCGGCGTTCGGTGTTCCGGCTTCGAACTTGTGTGGCAGAACATTCCAGGTCGTCCGGTCATCGTGCACGAACTCAATCATGTCACCGCCGGTCTGATAAGGCGGCATCTCCTCGAGCATCGCGCGCCTGCCGATCAGCCCGCCGATTCCCATCGGCCCCAGCATTTTGTGTCCGCTGAACGCATAGAAATCGATCCCCAGGGAGTCGAACGACACGGGAAAATGCGGCGCACTCTGGGCTCCGTCACAAACGACAATCGCGTCGCTTCTTTCGCGAACCATTCGCACGATCTCCCCAAGCGGATTGATCGTGCCGAGCGCATTCGAGACATGGCTGAATGCGACGATTCTCGTCTTTGCGTTGAGCGCGGCACGAAGCGAATCGAGATCGATCCTTCCGTCGCCAGTCAGTTCGCACACGCGGAATCTTGCGCCCGTTCTCATGGCGAGCACCTGCCACGGGACGAAGTTGGCGTGGTGATCCATCGCGGTCACCACGATCTCGTCGCCGCTGCCCACGTTCGCCAGTCCCCACGAGCTCGCTACGAGATTCAATCCTTCGGTCGTTCCGCGAGTGAAAATCAGACAATCGGAATCTGCGACGCCAAGGAACTGCGCGATGCGTGTCCGCGCCTGGTGGTAGCACTCGGTCGCGCGCACCGACAGCGAGTACGCGCCCCGATGGGGGTTTGCGTTAGCCGTCTCGTAGAAGTCGCGCAGAGCATCGAGTACCACGGTCGGCTTCTGCGATGTCGCGGCGGAGTCCAGGTAGTGCAGCCCCGGGTTATTCGCGAGCAGCGGGAAATCCGCGCGCACTGTTAGTTCACCGGAACCCGCATTCCTGTAGAGGTTCACGGGACCCGCACCGTCGACGGTTCGTATTGCGCACCCACTCTCTTGCAGCGCGGCCCGACGAGGATCTGGCCGTCCTCGAGACGAACCTGAAAGACCGGCAGCGGACTCGTCGCCGGCACCTGCTTTACCTCGCCGGTCCGGCAGTCGTAACGCGCGCCGTGCCAGGCGCACTGTAGAGTCCCGTCTCCGATGAGATCGCCCAACGACATCGAAAAATGCTGATGAGTGCAGATGTCGCTCAACGCCGAGATCTCTCCGTTGTGGCGAACGAGACAGACCGCGTCACCCGAGCTCCGCACCCGCTGCAACACCGTCCCCTCCGCGATTTCACTCGCCGCAGCCACAACCTCGAACTCGCCGCTTTCCCCAAATGGTTCGTAAACGGGCCGGAAACTGCCCGTCATTCGAGTGATCCTTCGAGCGAGAATCGGCGTACACGACACATTTCCGGCCGCCTAAGTGCTGACAAGACAATGGGATACAGAGACAGCCGTTCGCTTGACTATCCCGACAGAATTGCTTTAGATTCAATCTACGAAGGGAAGTATAGAAACGCCAAGGAGTTGGAATGAGCTCGGGAATCGAAGCGCTGGTCAATCGCGAGTACGCGTACGGGTTCGTCACCGATGTGGAGACGGACACCGTTCCAGCCGGGCTCAACGAAGACATAATCCGCACGATTTCGGCGAAAAAGAACGAGCCGGAATTCATGCTGGAGTGGCGCCTCAAGGCTTATCGCCGGTGGCTCACCATGAAAGAGCCGCACTGGGGCAACGTCCAGTATCCCGCCATCGACTACAACTCGCTGGTCTACTACTCGGCTCCTAAGAGCGTCAAGCCTCTGCAGAGCCTGGATGAGGTCGACCCGGAGCTCCTCAAGACCTATCAGAAGCTCGGCATCTCGCTGAACGAGCAGAAGATGCTCTCCGGCGTAGCGGTCGACGCGATCTTCGACAGCGTCTCCGTCGGAACGACTATGAAGGAGGAGCTCGGCAAGCTCGGCATCATCTTCTGCTCTTTCGGTGAAGCCGTTCAGAATCATCCCGATCTCGTCGAGAAATATCTCGGAACCGTCGTCCCGCACAGCGACAACTTCTTCGCGGCACTGAACGCTGCGGTGTTCAGCGACGGATCCTTTGCGTACGTGCCGAAGGGCGTGAAGTGTCCGATGGAGCTGTCGACATACTTCCGCATCAATAGTCAGAACACCGGACAGTTCGAGCGCACCCTGATCATCGCCGACGAAGGCGCTTCGGTGAGCTACCTCGAAGGCTGCACGGCCCCCAAGCGCGACGAAAATCAGCTGCACGCTGCCGTTGTCGAGCTCATCGCGCTCGACAACGCTACGGTCAAATACTCGACGGTGCAGAACTGGTATGCGGGCGATGCCGAGGGCAGGGGCGGCATCTACAACTTCGTCACCAAGCGCGGGAAAGCTGCTGGTGTCAATTCGAAGATTTCATGGACTCAGGTGGAGACGGGCTCGGCAATCACCTGGAAATATCCCAGCGTGATTCTGCAGGGTGACAATTCCGTCGGCGAGTTCTACTCCGTCGCCGTCGTCAACAGAAAGCAGCAGGCGGACACCGGCACCAAGATGATTCACATCGGCAGGAACACGAAGTCGACGATCGTCTCGAAAGGCATCTCGGCCGGTGAAGGGAACAACAGCTACCGCGGATTGGTTCGTGTTCTGCCCCGTGCTGAAGGCGCGCGCAACTATACGCAGTGCGATTCAATGCTCATCGGCAACAAGTGCGGCGCCCATACCTTCCCATACATCGAAGTGCAGAACAACAGCGCCACGCTCGAGCACGAAGCCTCGACGTCGAAGATCGGCGAAGACCAGATTTTCTACTGCAAGCAGCGCGGTGTGAGCGCCGAGCACGCGGTTTCGATGATCGTGAGCGGCTTCTGCCGCGAGGTGTTCAAGGAGCTGCCGATGGAGTTCGCGGTAGAGGCGCAGCAGTTGCTTGGCATAACGCTGGAAGGAAGCGTCGGTTAAGATCACAGCGCCATCACTACCGTCCATGCCCTCACGCTCTTTAAGCGAAAGGATATCGGCTGCCTGGAACTGGCTGCGGTCAGGTCCCCGAACTCCGGGTTATCCGTTCACCGCGAACTGGACGCTCTTCAGTCAGGCAGTCTACGCTCTGCAAACAACATTCAATCAATGGTTTCGTGCTCGAGATAAATGATCTTCACGCCGGCATTGCCGATCGGGAAATACTGCGCGGTATCACGCTCAATGTGAACGCAGGTGAGGTCCATGCCGTGATGGGCCCGAACGGATCCGGCAAATCGACGTTGGCACAGGTGCTCGCGGGGAATCCCTCGTACGAGGTTACGAGCGGCACCGTTCGCTACAATGGGCAGGACTTGCTCGAGCAGGATCCCGAAGTGAGAGCGCAAAACGGAATCTTCCTCGCCTTTCAGTATCCTGTCGAGATCCCGGGCGTTTCCAACGCGTACTTCCTGCGATCCGCTTACAATGAGATCCGAAAGGCCAACGGCCAGGAAGAGCTCGATCCCCTTGAGTTTCTGGATCTGGTCGAAGAGAAGCTGAAGCTCGTCGACATGGATCAAGCGATGCTGAGCCGGTCGGTCAACCAGGGCTTTTCCGGCGGCGAGAAGAAACGAAACGAGATCTTCCAGATGGCCGTGCTGGCCCCGCGCCTCGCTATCCTCGACGAAACCGACTCAGGGCTCGACATCGACGCGTTGCGCATCGTCGCCGGAGGGGTGAACAAACTTCGGTCGCCTGAGAATGCGACAATCGTCGTCACCCACTACCAGCGGCTCCTCAACTACATCGTTCCTGATTTCGTCCACGTCCTGGCAAACGGCCGCATCGTGAAATCGGGTGGCAAGGAGCTCGCGCTCGAGCTCGAGGAAAAAGGCTACGACTGGATCCAGCACTCGGCCGGTGTCGAGGCAGGCGCGGGGGCGACTGCTTGAGCGATGCCGTGACCGAAGTCGTAACGCGGAAAACATCGCCAGTGGACGACGTGATTACGCGGCAGGCAGCGAAGGGAGACCGGAAAACTGCGGCAACGCGTGCACCAGGCTCCATCGATGTCTATCGCGAGGACTTTTCAGCCCAGAAAGCTGGTCCAGCGTGGCTGAACAAGCTTCGTGCAAAGGGACTGGAGCGTTTCGAGGCTCTGGGATTCCCGACGACCAGAAATGAAGACTGGCATTTCACCAGCGTCGCCGCGATCGCTGAGCGGGCGTTTCGCATCGCGGGTCTGGAAACCGACTCCACAACGCCGTCGAGTGCGGATCGTCGCGAATCCTCGCGTCGCAAAGTCGATGCGATCAATGCGCTCGGAGTGAAGCCCGCGGATCTCGAGTCACTCAGCTTCGGACAGGGTGATTGGCACCGGCTCGTCTTCGTCAACGGCTCATTCGATCGCGCTCTGTCGTCAGGAACCGATGGACTGGGCGCCAGGATTCGAGTCTCGAGTCTCTCCCAGGCTATCGAAGAGGGCGTAGACTCCGTTGAACGGCATCTCGGAACGATTGCAGTCTTCGACCAGCACGCGTTTACCGCGCTGAACACCGCTTTCGTCAACGAGGGCGTGTTCATCGAGCTCGCCAACGATGCCGTCCTCGAGAAACCGATCCACCTGGTGTTCATCTCGGGCGGCGAGGGTGTTTCTCATCCGAGGAATCTGATCGTCGCCGGTCGTCACTCCCGTGCGACAGTCATCGAGACCTACGTGTCACTGCGGGATAGCGCTTACTTCACCAACGCCGTAACGGAAATCGCGGTCGGCGAAGGCGCTGACGTCGATCACTACAAGCTGCAGCGTGAAAGCCGCTCGGCATTCCATGTGGGTACGGTCCAGGCGCGCCAGGAAAGCAACGGCACGCTGCACTCGTTCTCGTTCGCCGTGGGCGGTGTGCTTGCGCGCACCAACGTGTACACGTCGCTCGACGGCGATGCGGCAACGTGCACTTTGAACGGACTCTACCTTACTGACGGTACGCAGCACATCGACAATCAGACCAGCATCGAGCACGTCGCGCCGAACTGTCCGAGCCATGAGGTCTACAAGGGCGTTCTGGACGGCCGATCGCACGGCGTGTTCAACGGCAAGGTCTACGTGCACCCCGAGGCGCAAAAGACCGACGGTAAGCAGAGCAACAACAATCTGCTATTGTCACCGCATGCGCGCGTCGACACCAAACCTCAGCTCGAGATATTCGCCGACGACGTGAAGTGCACGCACGGCGCAACCGTTGGCCGGCTCGACGATGTGGCGATGTTCTATTTGAGTAGCCGTGGGATTGGCGCGGAGACAGCGCGGATGCTCCTGACGTACGCGTTCGCGGCTGATGTGCTCGAGACCATCGAGTTGGAGCCGTTGAAGGCGGAGCTGGAGAAGATCGTTCTGGCGCGGTTCGCGGGCTCTCCCGTAGAGTAGAGGTGAGCGCCTGGCAGGTAGTTGTCTTTGTAGCTATCTAGCGAAATCGATCGATACTATCTGCCCAGCAGATAGAGGATGACCACGATGACCGCGATCGCGCCGATGATGATGTTCGTCGGTACCTTGCGCGGCGAATCCGGATCCAGGTCGCTGGCGAGTATCGGGTGCTTGATAGTGTTGCGGCGCGTGCTGATATCCTTCTCGCGCTTGGTAGCTGTCGCCGGCTCGATCACCGCAACACCCAGCGGAAGACGCTTCGTGGTAAACGTCAGCTTCGCTGAGCCCACTTCGACCTTGTCGCCTTCGGTAAGAGACTTTGGCTCGGTCAGCATTGCTCCATTGACCGAGGTCGGGTTAACCCCGCACGGATGGAGGACGAACTTCCCGTCTTCCGCCCTCAGCTCCGCATGATTGCGGGACACGGCCGGCTCACGAATTAGAATGTGGCTCGCCGCGTCGCGCCCGATTGTCAGCAGTGCATTCCTGACTGGGTAGGCGCGGCGCTCGAATTCGTATATGAGGTGGGCACTGTCGTCGCCCGGGGCCTGTAGAGCCATGAAAGCCATTCGATCTCCGTGTTTCTAAAGACGAATGATGAGCTTCTGAGGCTACATTACGGCGGCTCAAGGCAGGCAGAAAACGGTCCAGGGGCTCGTTGGCGGCACCCTATACGCGTATAATACCGCGAACCCACAATTAACTCCCCGGAGGGGGCATGGCGACGAAACTCGAAAAGACCCTGAAGCGCGAGATCGACATCGACGGTAAGGCCTACATGGTGGCGATTTCTCCGGAAGGAGTTAAGGTCACCCAGAAAGGCTTCCGCCGCGGGCCGGAGATGACCTGGCGCGCCATCATCAGCGGCGAGGCCGAGATGGGACAGCAGCTCAAATCATCGGTAGCTGCTAGCGGGGGAGATTCGGAGGAGTAGTTGCGGGCTTAAGGGCGTTCGTGGGATCCCGCGGGAGCCGGCCGGGTTGAGTTCGCCGGGGTCGTCATATCCATTTGGTTCATCTGCAGGTTCGGGTTGCTTTGGACGTCCGACAGGTGCTCCTGGATAATGACCCACCGGCCGCCCCGGTTTTGAAAAACGGCCGTCCACGCGCCGGCGATGACGTGATCCATCCCCGCTGGTGTGCGATGCGGAATCCGATACGTGCTCGTCATGACAGCCGCATCTGGGGCAAGAACGTCGATGTTCATGGACGTCCATTCCCAAACCGGATTCCGCATGTTCTGGCCGACATATGTCCAGAACGCCTTGATTCCCTCCTCCAGCTTGGGGCGGGTGGTAGTCGTAACCCCGCCACTCGCCGAGATCACGCGGCCCGTGTCCGGGTAGAGACTCATAAGCCGCTTCACCGGCTCCGGCTTCGACAAATCGTACGTGTTAACTACCAGCCGCTTCAGCGAATCAGCGACGGCTTTCTTCTCTGACGCCGTCATCTTGGCGGCGCCTTCGCCAGGGCTGCAGGCGTTCGCCAGCAGCACGCCGGCCGTTACCGCTATCAGGCGGGCGGCGAGTCGTTTGCGCGCAACTTGAACTGGAATGCTGGTGTATCTCATTTCGGGGACGGAATAGAGCGACTCCCGCGCCAGGCGTCCAGTGCCGCAGCGCGCGTCAAAATCCGCGCTGATCGACCCGGGCGAAGGTATAGGTAGGTATCGGATTCCCGGGTGTTATTCTCCGTCCCACAAGCGAGACATCGCCTGTCCCTGCCCGGTGACACGATCGACAAGAAGTCGAAGTTAACCGCCTGAATCACAGGGTTAAAGACGGGCGTTGGAGTTGCTTTTATAGGTGGCACTGGGCCGACTCAAATGTTCGGCACGGTGTGGTTCAGCCAGAAGGAGTTTTTTCCCAGTCGTTGGGAAGGAGTTTTTTTATGCGGAAGAATTATCTGTTGCTCGCCGGAGCTGGCGCTGTCCTCCTTGCCGCTTGCAGTGGCGAGAAGAAAACGTCGATGGATGATGATCTCAAGAAGAGTCTCGAGCTCGCTTCTTCGTCTGACGGGATCACGCTCGCCAACAGCTCACCGGCTGCGGGCCAGCAGATAGTTTCCGCGATTGAGCGGACTAGCCCGCCGGCGAAACAGCAGGCGCCATCGAATAAGGTGCGCCACCACAAGGCCGCTCCCAAGTCGCCGCCAGAAGTCGTCGAGACTCAGACGCTGGCAACAGTGAACGAGCCCGAAGTCCAGACCGTTGCCCAGGCGCCCGTCGCCGACGATCCGACTCCGGTGTCTCCGCGTCCGCGCCCAACCTCGGTATCCTATCCGAGCACGTCGTCGTCTGGTGGTGACGATGGCCGCGTCAGGAGTGGTGGTTCCAGTGCTGGCGCGATCCTCGGTACGATCCTCGGCGCGGTGATCCGTGGTGGTGTCGTAGATGGCGACAACTGCGATCCTCGCACCGAAGGACGAAACACGCTGCCCAATAACCGGATCCCGGTTATCTACGGCGGCAGAACCGGTATGGGCGGCGTCATCAGAAGTAGCCCCACCAGCCGGCCACCAGGCGGCCGCTTCCCCCGCTAAACCGGCGAAAAGGATGCGGTCGTCAAGATCGCATCCTTTTTTCGCTCTCCGAGATGACAATGACGAAGTCCACTTTCTCGAGGATCGCCGCATCGGTCCTCTTCGCGACGACCCTGTCGCTTGGCGCCTGCAAGCAGGGCGATAAGCCCGAAGACGCTCTGGCGTCCGATACCTCCCTGGCGCACGACCTCCAGCTCGCCAACGCTGACACCATGTCCCAGCCGGAGCTCAAGGACGTTCCGGCGACGGTAGCTCCGGCGCCGCCTCCAACCGCCCCGGAAGCCAAGGTTTCGCGGCGCCAAACGCCGTCGGAAATTCTGACGTCCCGCAGGAATCCGCGTCCTGTTGCCACGACCCCGCGGTCGAACCCGGAACCGATCTATACGGCTCCGGCGACAACGGCGAACGGAAACACGGTTTCTGAGAACGCGCCCGGTGCTTCTAACGAACACTCCGTCGGAACGATCGCCAGTGGTTCCGAGATCGCGCTCTATTCAGGCCAGCGCGTGTGCACCAATCAGTATCAGGTCGGCGACCGGTTCACAGCCAGCGTTGCCGAGTCGGTGCAGGGCTCGAATGGCGTCGCTATTCCCGCGGGTGCTACCGCAGTGATCGAGATCTCATCACTCAAGCGCAGCGAGAATGCGAACGACAACATCGAAATGGAGTTCATCGTCCGGTCGATTGCTTTCAACGGCAAAACGTACCCGATCAACTCCACCGTGACGTCGGCGCAGGTCGAGAAGGTCCGTAACGGTGACGCCAGCAACGACGCGAGAAAGGTCGCCACTGGAGCCGTCATCGGCGCCATTGCCGGTCAGATCTTCGGTCACCACACAAAGGGGACGGTTATCGGTGCAGCGACCGGAGCGGCGGCGGGTGCAGTAGTGGCGGGCGCAACCGGCAAGTACGATGGCTGCGTTCCCAACGGCGGCCGAATCTCGCTCAGGCTGAATCAGGCGATGACTGTGCAGCAGTCGGTCTGATTCATGATCGAAATAAAAAGGCGCGCCTTCCGGCGCGCCTTTTTTTTGCGGGTCCATTGCCTCAAGCGCTGTAATTACGCCCGATCAGTCTCCCGTAGTACATCCCGATCCCCGTGCCGACCATGCTCACCATGAAGGCGGTGGTAAAGCCGACCTTCGCGCCGATGTACCAGCCGGCATAACTGCCGATGGTCGCCCCAATGAACGAGCACAATTTGGTCATACAATGAGGACGACTGGGGCGGTGCGTCCGGAACTGGGAAGAGCAGTTTTTCGCGTGGCTAGACCCTGGCCGGCTCCTCCGAATAGAGCGCCGCTCCGGCCCACGTCGCGATCAGGAAGTTCACCAGTCCGACGAATGCGAATGTCCACCACAGGCCCGAGGACATGATGCCCATTTGTCTGTAACCGGCCGTGAAGATCAGAGCAAGCAGCCAGAACAACAGCGCGGCGTAGGTCGCGGTTCGCGGACCCGCGCCGTAGCGTGGACGGATCGCTGCATACGTCCAGATAAGGGCGACACCGAGCACCAGGTCCATGATGATGTAGCTGACCATGGCTCCCGTCTGCATCATCGCATCCGACATACCCGGCTTGAACGCATCGCTCTCGGCCTTCATGCGCGCGCCGAGGATGTACGCGTTCGAAATGAAATCGATGATGTTGATGATGACACCCGCGACTAGCCCTCCGAGCAGCAGTTTTTTCATATTGACCGGCATTCCGACCTCGGGCTTGAGTGGACGCAACCAGCGCTTCTTACCATATATATTGAAATCAGACAGGGGTGCCACGCGAGTCATTGCCGCGGCGACAGGCAGCGGCAGCGCGAGGCTGAGAAAGTCCCTCATAACCTGATCCGGTTAATACCGGCGTAGGGAGTCGACAATGGAAAGGGCAGCACGCACGCAGATGCACTACGCGCGTCGGGGCGAGATCACGAGCGCAATGCGCTTCGTCGCCGAGCGCGAAGAGCTTCCACCCGATACGGTTCGCGACGAGATCGCGATAGGCCGGCTGATCATCCCCGCCAACATTCACCATCTGGCCGGAGCACTGGAGCCGATGGCTATCGGCAAGGTCTCTCGCGTAAAGATCAACGCCAACATCGGCAATTCGCAGGTCTCGTCGGACGTCAACGGCGAGATCGAGAAGCTGAAGATTGCCGTGAAGTACGGTGCCGACACCGTCATGGATCTGTCGACCGGCGGCAATATCGACGGTATTCGGCGCGCGATCATCGATGCGTCGCCGGTACCCATCGGAACCGTGCCGATCTATCAGGCCGTGCAGGGTGGCCCCGATGGAAAATGGGACAAGCAGCTCGAGGAGCTGACGGCGAACGATCTGCTGGACATGATCGAGCACCAGGCCAAACAGGGCGTCGACTACATGACGCTCCACGCGGGGATTCTGATCGAGCATCTGCCGCTCGTTCACGGGCGGATCACGGGCATCGTCAGCCGCGGCGGCTCATTGCACGCGGTGTGGATGATGGCTCACCGCAAACAGAATCCGCTCTACGAGCGATTCGACGATGTGCTCGACATCCTGCGCTACTACGATGTCACTGTTTCGCTCGGAGACAGCCTGAGGCCAGGTTGTATTGCCGATGCCAGTGACCGGGCGCAGTTCGCCGAGCTGGACACGCTTGGGGAGCTTACGAAGCGGGCGTGGGAGCGCGATGTCCAGGTGATGGTCGAAGGCCCCGGCCATATTCCAATGGACCAGATCGAGATGAACGTGCGGCGCATGAAAGAGGTCTGCAGCGAGGCGCCATTCTATACTCTCGGGCCCCTCGTCACGGACATCTCGCCGGGCTACGATCACATCTCCAGCGCGATCGGCGCGGCGATGATCGGTTGGTTTGGATCTGACATGCTGTGCTACGTCACTCCCAAGGAACATCTTGGCTTGCCCAACGCGGAGGACGTGAGACAGGGCGTGATCGCATACAAGATTGCCGCGCACTCCGCCGATGTTGCACGGGGCAGGAAAGGCGCGCGCGATCGCGATGATGCGCTCTCCAGGGCGCGGTACGCGTTCGACTGGAAGGAACAATTCCGCCTTAGCCTCGATCCTGAGCGGGCCCAGGAGTACCACGATGAGACACTTCCGGCTGAATACTTCAAGAGCGCCGAATTTTGCGGGATGTGCGGGCCCAAGTTCTGCTCAATGCACCACTCGCGAACCCTCGAAGACGGCATCGCACAGATGGCGCGGGAGCTCGCAGAAAGCCAGGGAGACACCAATGGGCAGGTCGTCGGCGAAGCACGCAGCGCGGAGCCACAGCTAGCTGGTGTTGACGCGAGCTGACCTCGAGCGGTTTTGCGAGCGCGGCCAGAGTGTCGCGCGCATATCGAGGTTGTGCGCCACTCTTTTCTGCGTGGTGGTTGGCGCGGCCACCTGCGTCAATTTGCACGCGCCGCCCGACTCCACCTCGACGCGAATGCCACCGGTAGTCGTCACGAAGCCTGGCGACGCGGTCCCGCTGGACATGCGGCCGATGCTACCCGCCGACTCGGCCTATTTCCGCTCTCATCCGTTGATGGTTCCGGTCGAAGGCGTCGTGCCGTCCGCGCTGCCGGATTCGTATCATGAGGCACGGAGCGGCGGGCGGATTCATATGGCGACCGACATCATGGCGATGCGGGGGACCCCGGTGCTCGCGGCGGCGGATGGACGGGTCATCAAGCTCGCCAACGGCGGCGCGGGTGGTATCACGATCTACATTGCCGACGCGAGCGGTCGCTACACGCACTACTACGCCCATCTCATGGGCTACGCGCCGAACATGAAGGAAGGACTGCAGGTCCAGGAAGGAGATGTCATCGGTTTCGTGGGCAGCACGGGCAATGCGTCGCCTGACGCGCCGCACCTGCATTTTCAGGTCATGCGCAGCGACGCAAATTACTGGAACGGCACTCCCATCGATGTCCGGGGCTTCATCACGAAACCAGGCAGGATGCGAAATTGAAAGGCCGCGAGCGCGCGGAGCTCCGCGCTGAAGCGCATCATCTCGATCCGACGGTTCACGTGGGACAGCAAGGTCTGACTCCGTCACTCATCGCATCGCTCGACGATGCACTGCGGACGCGTGAGTTGGTCAAGGTCAAGCTCGGGAAAAAGGATGACGTCAAACCGAAGGACGTGGCGAATTCTCTGGCACTCGCCACCAACGCCGCCGTGGTGCAAGTGATCGGGCGTACCGCTACACTTTTTCGCGAGAATCCTGACATCGAGAAAAAGCACGGTGATCTGCCGCCGTGGCGAAAATAGCCGGCTAACATCGGAGCAATCGAATGGGCGCAGCAGTGGCCGCCGCCGTGATGCGGCGACGCGAGCAGGAAGTGATCGATGATTTTCGGGCTGCTGGCGCGACATCCCCCGACCGCGCGCAGAGCTACACAGCGCTTGGCTTCGGCGAAACACTCGCCGTCAAACGTCTTCGCGATCGCGCGGTTATTCGCGAGGCCGCTCCGGGAGTCTTTTATCTGGATGAAGAAGTCTGGACCGCGGTTCGGAGAATGCGCCATCGCTTCCTGGCGGTTTTCCTCGTGGTCCTGGCGCTGATGCTGATCGGGATTTTGGTCGGTAACATCAAGTCCTGAGTCCGCGGTTGCTATTCAATCTCGCGGGTCTATTTTTCGCACATGAATCGCCCGGCCGCGCCCATCTGGAGATGTTGCCGTAACATGGGAATGACATGCCTTACGTCATAACTGAAGCCTGCAAGAATACGAAGGACCGCGCGTGCGTCGACGTGTGCCCGGTCGACTGCATCTATGAGGGACCGGACCAGCTTTTTATTCACCCGGACGAGTGTATCGATTGCGGCGCTTGCGAGCCGGAGTGTCCAGTGACCGCGATTTTCCCGGAAGAGGACGTTCCGGCAAACATGAAGGAGTACATTCAGATCAATCGGGAAGTCTTCAAGAGTCCCGACCCCCCGGGCCGACCCAACCGCTAGCGATTTCCAGCGGCCACGCGGCTGGCGGAATCCGGTGCTCGCGCATCAATATCTGATCTATGACTCCTCCCATCGTTCCCGGAAAAAACGGAATGTCTACTGTGCTCCTCTCGCATCCGTCGGGGAGCTCCGCAGACGTCTACCTGAATGGCGCGCATGTAACGTCGTGGATTCCGGCCGGGGGAAAAGAAGTTTTGTTCATGGGAAAGACGGCGACCTTTGCGCCCGGCGATCCAATCCGCGGCGGAATCCCCGTGATCTGGCCGCAGTTCTCCAACCTGGGGGCGCTCCCTCAGCATGGGTTTGCGCGGAAGAGCGAGTGGCAGCTGGCGGAGGGCGGTGATGCAGAGGATCCCTCTTCCGTAAAGCTCGTTCTCACCGATGATCATAAGACACGCGAGCTGTTCCCCTACCATTTCCGGACCGAGCTCACCGTTGCGATCGATGACAAATCTCTCACGGTGACACTCGAGGCGTACAACACCGGGGACGAGCTTTTCAGCTTCACCGCGGGCCTCCACACATACGTTGCGGTGGCTGATATCCGCGAATCGGCCATCCGCGGCTTCACCGGCAAGTGGTACCTCGACAAAACCCAGGGCGGAAACGAGACGAAGGACGAGGCGAAGAAGCTCGTGATCTCCGACGAAACCGACAGGGTCTACCTCAAAGCGCCGAAAAAAGTGGAAGTCGAGGATCGCGGCAACGAGCGCCGAATTGAAATCAGGTCGGAGGGGTTCAGGGATGCGGTGGTGTGGAATCCCTGGCGCGAAAAGGTGACAGGCTTCATCGGCCTCGACCCTGAGGACTATCTCAAAATGATCTGCGTCGAAGCTGCGCAGGTCGGCGCACCCGTGGAGCTGAAGCCAAGCGCGTCGTGGAGCGGATCGCAGACCCTGGCGATCGTGTAAGTGCCCCCGTTCTTCCGCAAGTCGCAGTTCACCTGGCAGTGCGACAAATGCGGGACGTTTTTCTCAGCCGGAGCGGGCGGGGTGTGCCAGTCGTGCAAGCGCGCGTTGTGCGATGAACACCTTCACGGAGGGGTCGCTGACAAGATCAAGACGAGAATCTTTGGTTCTCCGTCGATTTGTCCGGACTGCCGAGTAAAGGGTCGGTCTTAAGTGCAACTGAACGGGTGCGAGCAGTGAGCGACTAAAGGCTCAAGCAGCGGAGTTCACTACGTCGTGACGCACTTCCTTGGCGTGACATCGAC
>DATBXT010000067.1:0-12881 GCA_036514115.1 Gemmatimonadaceae bacterium | reverse complement strand
CCTGGTCTCGTCCAGATTGCACAGCAGAAGTGGCTGGCGCTGTTCACGGACGGCGGTCAGGCCTGGTCTGAATGGCGGCGCACCTGCGTCCCGGCGACGGTGAAGCCGGGTTCAGCTGCAATCAGAGCTGACGTGCCCCGTCGCTTCCAGTACTCGACGACGGAAGTTGCGGTGAACAACACGAACAGACTCGCGGCGGTCTCTCAGATGGATGCGGGAGACAACATCAGCACCAGAACGACCGACGAGTACGAGCTCCGCATGTATTGGGACACGAACCCGAAGGCAGCCCCGACCTGGTTCGCTGGTTGTGGGAATCGGACTGGCGCTCCTGCACCGGCTCCGTAAGCGTACAGCTTAGAAAAAAGGCCCTTCGAGAAATCGAAGGGCCTTTTTTTATGCCGGGACTCTTACCGGCGGCTCCAGATTATCACCGTGCCGCACGCACGATTCTCACGGTCCATGTATTGAGCGGGAGTTCCGGCCATCGACGGGTAGATCTCAATGCCGTCCACCTCTGAAGGAGCGGCGACTTCGTCGATCTCCGCGTTGACGGTTCTGACGCCGTTAACAAAAATTCGCGGCTTGCATCCGCGCAGGTAAACGTGATTCCCGATACCGGAGGCGACCTCGATAGTCGCACCTGGAACCGACCGAAACAGCTCGCTCACGAAACGTGGATTGATGCGATGGATGTCAGCCTGGTCGAAGAAATGTCCAAAGCTGCTGTTTTGACGGTGATCCTTGAATTCAGCCATCCGACCGGTTCCACCCTCGACCGTTACCGGGTCGAGATCCTCGGCGATCGTCTCGAGCGCCAATTCCAGAGAAGGATTGTCCAGAGCCGCGATGTCCACGGGTACCGTGCGGAGTTTGTATCCGATCCGCTTTATCGTAATCGAGCCGGCGCCCTGCGGCACGGACTCGAATGAAAAGTGTCCATCGGTGCCCGAGCGAGTGACGCGTAACGCCTCGCCGTATGGCTTGAGGCTCAGTTGAGCGTTGGCGATGGGGGCTTTCGCATCGTCCACGACAATGCCTTGCAGCGTGGGAAGTTTTCGTCCGGCCGGTGCCTGCGCGCTGGCGCAAAAAAAGGCAGACGACGCCACGGATGTAAGGACGGCGAAAGATCCAACGATACGCATATTGGCTCCTGAGACACGCGTTTGTCTTTCCTGCACTTTCTCGTCCCGCGCGCCGGTTGTCAAGCCGAACCGGGTGAACGACGCCGTGCTGCTGGCGAACTCATTCCACAGGATGGCTTGCGAATTGCCCCCGAAAAGGCCATAACATCATCTCAGACAATCGCTTATGTCAGATACCTCGCATCCACCGATTCTGGTCGTCGACGACAATCCCGACAACGCGCACATCATTCGTGACTACCTCGAAGCGCGCGGGTTTCCCATAACGGTGGCGTACAATGGCGACGACGCCCTCAGGGCCTTCGAGGAGGTCAAGCCCGCGCTGGTTCTCCTCGACGTCATGATGCCGGGCCGTGATGGCTGGCAGGTTTGCCGGGAGATCAAACAGCACGCAACTCTTGGCAAGAGTGTTCGCGTGGTGATGGTAACGGCGCTCGACGACTGGGTGAACAAGCGCCAGGCGCTGCAAACTGGCGCGGACGATTTCGTCGAGAAGCCATTCGAGCTCTCTCATCTCGCGGCAACGGTCGAGCGGAATGTGAAGCTTCTCGCGCCGAACGCGTCCATCGGCACGTCCGCCGCCGCTTCGCGTCGTTGAGCGTGGATTATCATCAGCTCCTGCGCGACTCCCTGACGCGCCTGCCCACCGTCGCTGCGACCATCGACAGCATCCGCAAAGCGGTTCAGGATCGCGGAGAGATCGTCATTCTCTATTTCAATTTCGACAGGTACTCCAAGGTCGAAGAAGTTTACGGATGGGAGAAGCTCGATAGTGTACTCGAGACGACGGGCGAAGCCATGCGCGCTTTCCTCAACAAGAGTCCGCTGGCGTCCTCGAAGCTGATGGTGGCTTTTCCGAACGACGACGATTTCGTCTTCTTCCACGTGCCGCAGGACGATACTCCCGCGGCGACCGACGCCGAGATCACGGAGATCACGGCCGGCCTCAAGGAAGCCGTATCGTCGGAGATCGAACGCGTCCACGGCGAAGACATTGCCGCTCTCTTCGACATTTTCGTCGGCAGGGCCCATGTCGTTTACAACCCGAAGCTGCGCATGGAGCGCCAGATTTACCGCGGCATCCGGGAAGCGGCCAATGCGTCAAAGAGCCTGGAGCACCGTGAGCAGGCGAGGAAAGTCTCCGACCTCCGCGACACACTCCGCAACCGCGGGCTATACATCGAGTATCACCCAATCGTCATCACGGACAGCCAGAAGGTGTTCGGCTATGAAGCTCTCGCGCGCGGCACGATGCGCAGCATGCGCAGTCCGGAGGTGATGTTCGAGATCGCCGCCCAGTCCGACCTTATCTGGGACTTGAGCCGTCTCTGCAGGGATCGGGCGATCGAAGGGATGGGAAAGCTGCTGAAGGACGGAGAGCTGCTGTTCATGAACGTGGATCCCGCTGATTTCGCGGATCCGTCATTCGATGTGAACGCTCTGCACGTCAAGGATCCGACGAGGGTGGTGATCGAGATCACGGAACGTACGGCGATCAAGGACTACCCGAAATTCCGTGGCCGGCTCAAGGAATTCAGAGACGCCGGCTACCGCTTCGCGGTTGATGACGCCGGCAGCGGCTATGCGGGCCTTGGATCGATCGCGAACCTCGAGCCGGACTTCATCAAGCTCGATATGTCGCTGATCAACTGCATCGATCAGAATTTCATCAAGCAGAATCTGGTGGAGACGATGGTGCGGTTCGCCAATGAGCACGGCGCGATGGTGATCGCCGAAGGCGTGGAACGCAAAGAGGAATTCGAGATGGTGAAGTCACTCGGCGTGCATTTGGTTCAGGGCTTTTTCGTGCACAAGCCGAGCACCAGCGCGGTTACCTATCGGCCGCCGATACATCCCGCCCCGGCCCTCGCGGACGGAGCAACTTAGTCACGAGGTCGTAGGAGCGCTCCGCGGCGCCAAGACCGCTCTGTACTGTGTTTCGCGCGCGCGCGCCCGCGTTTTCGCGCGCAGCGGCGGACCCCAGCCAGTCGCCAAGGCGAATCGAGAGGTCGACGGCGCCGTTGATCTGCGCTCCGCCTCCGGACTGAATGAGTTTTGCAGCGTCTCTGCTTTTCTCGTTGCGCGGACCGAAAAGCACCGGTGCTCCGAAGGCGGCAGGCTCGAGTACCGAATGCAGTCCGGGGGAATGAAAACCACCGCCGACGTAGGCAACGTCCGCGAGCGAGTATAGATCTCCAAGCACGCCGTAGCGGTCAACCAGGATCACGTCAGCGCTCGACGCGGCCGGTGAATCGACACGAGCCAAAGTAAGCACACTGGACCGCGCCCAGGATTCGATCGCGCGCAAGTGGCCGTCGCTTGCCTCGTGCGGCGCGAAGATCACTCGCGCATCGGGTATCTTCTCGCGTATACGAAGCCAGGCCTCGAACAGGTGCGCTTCGTCGGGTGGCCAGGTAGAACCCGCTACCAGCGTTGGACGAGAGGATCGCAACGACTCGATAAACGCGGAAGGCGCACGGTTCGCTCTGGCCCACACCTGGTCATACCGCGTGTCGCCGGTGACCGTGACTCTGTCGGCCCGCACGCCCTGCTGGCGCAGGCGCTCCGCATCGTCCTCATCGATCGCGCCCACGCGCTCGATCGCGCGATAAGCATCGCCCAGTAATGCCCGTGCCAGAACTCCGCGACGGCCGGACGTCTCCGGCAGTGTCGCGCTAATTACGCCCACCGGAACTCCGCTCGCGGCGGCGTGCTCGGTAAGCTGCGGCCAGATGTCCAGCTTGCTGAATACGAGCGCGTCTGGCCGAAGCGCAGTAACAATGGCTCTCGAGTGCGCCTCGGTGTCGAACGGCAGAAAATCCGAGAAGTCCGCCTTCACAGAGACCGCGAATTGCTCGGCGCTCGGAGAGTAGAAGGTGTACACGACCTGAATCTCCGCCCGTCGCTGACGCAACAGCTCGACCACCGGCAGCGCCTGAAGACCTTCACCGACGGACGGGGCGTGAAACCAGACGAGCGGCCTTGCGGGATCCCGCGCGGTTGCGCCCCACCGCTCGTAACGGCCGATGAGTCCGCGGCGCGCGCTCAGACCGCGCCGAAACTTCGACTGACCGGCGGGGATTGCCCGAACGAATGCTTCGGCGATCGCGCCTGCTGCAGCGTACGGAATTCGCAGCAGCGAATTCACTGCTGCCGATTTCTTACCATGGCGGAGTCGATCGCCGTACGGAGCTCATCGAGCGACTGCGCTCCGACGAGAAGCTTGTTCCCAATCATGAAGCTCGGAGTGGCGCTCGCTCCAGCGCGCTCGGCGCGGTCGTGATCAGCTTCGATTAGCGGACGCATCTGCCCCGACTTCATGCAACCACGCCATCGGCCCATGTCGACGCCCGTGGATTGCGCGAGCGAATCGAAAGCGGCAGCAGGCGAGGGCAGGTTCTCCCAGCTGTTCTGGCTCGAGAACAGTGCATCGTGCATCGGCCAGAATTTTGCTTGCGCTCCTGCGCACATCGCGGCTTCGGCAGCCGGGAACGCGTGCACATGAATGGCGAGCGGAAAGTTCACGTACGCCAGGCGGATCTTGCCGCTCTTGACGTACTGATCCAGGAGCATCGGATAAGTTTGATCGTGCCACTGCTTGCAGTACGGGCACTGGAAGTCGCTGACCTCTATCACCCACAGCGGAGCTGTCGGGCTTCCCTGAATCCGCGCGAGGTCGGCGCGCGTAATATTGGAGTCAGTCGGCGCGCGCGAGGCGGCAACGCTGGTTGTCTCGCCGCGACTGACGGCGGTGCTTTCCCCGCTTTGTCGCGTGTTACTTGCAGGTGCACAGGCAACGGCGAGCGACATCGCGGCGACGCCACGGATGCGGTTGACTTGAGATCGAATCATCTGCTAAATAGACCTCCGGCCAAACCATGAAATCAAGGGAGATTAGATACTTACTTCGGTTCTGATCGGCCTTCCTTCGACGGCGACAATCATCGCCGCGCTGCGAGCCGCGTGGCTCCTCCTCCTTACACAAGGCATCCAGATCCCGCCGCCTACCGGGCTGGTGAACGACTTCGCGCACGTACTCCAGCCGGACGCGGTGCAGCGCATGGAGCGGATTGCGGAGGATGTTCGGACGAAGTCCAGGGGCGAGATCGCGGTCGTCACGCTACCGGAAATCGGCACCCGCGACGTGCAGGAAGTGTCCCTGGAGATTGGCAGGGAGTGGAAGGTGGGCAAGATCGGCAACCCCGGCGACCCGACGCGAAACGCCGGCGCCGTAATCCTTCTCGTTCCCAAGGAAACCAGTAAGGACGGTCGCGGCCACTGCTTCGTCGCCACCGGTCGTGGGGCCGAGGGATTTATCACCGACGCCGACGCCGGCGACATTTGCAGGGAGGCGACGCCGGCGTTCATCGACAAAGACTATAGTAGTGGACTGGAGCTGGTCACTCTGCGGACCGCTCAGCGCTTTGCGAAGGAGTTCAACTTCACCCTCGACACTGCGCTCGCTCCGCCGCCTATGGCGGCGCCGGCAATTGATTACCCGTCCAGTAGTGGTGGTGGCGGGATTCCGCCGTTCGCGATCTTCATCATCTTCATCGTCGTTCTTTTTCTTCTCAGCAGCGCCCGCCGCAGAAATCGGGGCGGTTGCGGCTGCGGCGGACCGGGTTGCATGCCCATCATCATCCCCACCGGAGGATTCGGAGGGCGCAGAGGCGGTTGGGGCGGCGGGGGTTGGGGAGGTGGAGGCGGCTGGGGCGGCGGTGGCGGTGGTGGCTTCGGCGGATTTGGTGGTGGTGGCGGGTTCGGCGGCGGTGGTGGCGGGTCGAGCTGGTAGCGGAGGCTACATATGATGAAACTCGAAGAACTCGTGAGGCAGCTTCAGCTCGCGTACGGAGGTGGGCTTCGCTCCGTGGTGCTGTTCGGATCCGCCGTCGCGGGCGAGCATGATCCGAAGAAGTCCGATTACAACGTCCTGGTGATCGTCGATTCGCTGCCGCTCGACAGATTGCGCGCGGTTGCAGCGGTGTCCAAGGCATGGGCCGAGGATGGAAATCCACCGCCAATGACCTTCACGGCGAACGAATGGAAATCTTCTTCGGACATTTTTCCGATGGAGTACGCGGATATCCTCGAGCGCCACCGGGTGCTCTACGGCGAGTCGCCGTTCAATGGCATTCGGGTGTCGCCATCAGATCTGCGACTGCAGGTCGAACACCAGACGATGGGAAAGTTGTTGCAGCTGCGTCAGGCGACGATGGGCGCAGGCGGCGACAACAAGCTCCAGCTCGGTGTACTTGAAAAGAGCCTCAGCACTTTGATGGTGATCTTCCGCGGAGTGTCGCGGCTCCTCGGAGAGGTTCCTTCGCAGGATTATGAGGAGCTCACGCGTTCGCTCGCGCAGCGCGCCGGCTTTTCGCCCGACCCGTTCGTGCGAGTCATTCGTCACGTGCGTGGGACGGAGAAGATTCAGCGCGAGAATGCCGTTGGGATACTGGAGGCGTATCTGGCGGCGATGGAAAGGCTGGTCGCGTATATCAATGAATACAAAGGGTAAATTACTGTGGGCTTTGGCCGCACAGAGTGTCGTCAATCTCCACTCAGAGGGTTAGCAAAATGAAGCTGCGTCAGAAGGTAGCGCTTGTCCCGCTCGTGTTCGGCATCGCGGGGTGCGGATACAATCAGATACAGCAGTACGATGAGAATGCGGCGCAGGCGAAGCAGCAGATCTCGGTGCAGCTGCAGCGTCGTGCGGACCTGGTTCCAAATCTGGTCAACACTGTGAAGGGGTACGCCCAGCACGAAGAGGCCGTGTTCACGCAGGTGGCGCAGGCCCGGGCCGGATTGGCCGGTGCGATCCAAAGCGGCGATCCACAGCAGATGGCGACTGCCAACGCCGGCCTGACGGGCGCTCTTGGCCGACTGATCGCGATCGCCGAGGCCTATCCGCAACTCAAGGCCGATCAGGGCTTCCTGCGTCTTCAGGACGAGTTGACCGGCACCGAGAACCGAATCGCGACGTCCCGGAACGACTACAATCAGGCGGTGCAGGCGTACAACACCTATATCCGCACCTTTCCGCAGGCGCTCACGGCGAAGGTGACCGGTGCAAAGCCGCGCACGTACTACGAAGCGGCGCCGGGCAGTGAAGTAGCGCCGACAGTCGATTTTGGGACCCGCCCGACGGGCAGCTCAACCCCTGCCGCTGGAGCAACGCGGTAAGATCCAGATAGAGCGGTAAGGCAGCCGGCGCCAGTTTCACTGCAAATCGCGCCAATCAAAGGAGCGTCGGCAAACAGCCGGCGCTCCTTTTGGTATTGAGACCCGAATTGGCGGTGAACGGCAGGTCTTTTGGGTTGATGTCTATTGACACCTTGCGGGCATACCCCTAAATAGCTCCCACCCAGAACCAAACCGCAGAGTCCCTACTACTCTGCCGGGCTTACTGCGCCTGTGCCGTGAGCCTCACCCCCAAGCTGGAGACAGGCATGAAAATAGTACGCTCGTCAGTTATGTCGTTGCTGTTGCTGTTGTTCGTCAGCGCCAGCGCCTTCGCCCAGACCCGCCGTCTTACTGGACGCGTGACTGTGGAAGGCAGCGGTGAACCGCTCGTCGGCGCCAGTGTCAACGTGGTTGGAACCGCGTTGGGCACCTATACCGACGATCAGGGCCGCTTCTCCCTCAACATCCCCGAAGGCTCCTCGACGGTCCGTGTGCGCCGCATCGGCTACACGCAGAAGACCGTCCTCGTACCCGCGGGGCAGACCGAGCTCAACGTCGGCATGCCGCGTGACGTTCTGCAGCTCGAGACCCAGGTTATCACCGGCACGGCCACGACCGTGTCCAGCGCCAATGCTGCGAACGCGGTCACCGTAGTCTCTGGTGAGAAGCTGAATCGTGTTCCCGCACAGACGGTGGACTACGCGCTTCAGGGCAAGGTTCCGGGCGCGGTGATCACCCAGAACAGCGGTGCGCCTGGCGGTGGTACCCAGATCCAGCTGCGCGGCGTCTCCACACTGAACGCGGGCTTCCAGCCTCTCTACGTCATCGACGGCGTCATCGTCGACAACTCGACGATCGGAAGCGGCCTTAACGTCATCAGCCAGGCCAGCCGCACCAACTTCTCGTCCTCGCAGGACCAGGACGTCAACCGCGCTTCGGACATCAACCCGAATGACATCGAGAGCGTCCAGGTGCTCAAGGGTCCTTCGGCAAGCTCGATCTACGGCTCGCGCGGCACCAACGGCGTAATCATCATCACCACCAAACAGGGTGTCGCCGGCGGCAAACCAACCTTTGATATCTCCCAGCGCTTCGGTACCGCGAGATTGTCGAACAAGCTCGGGCTCCGCTGCTTCGGCTCGGCTCAGGAAGTGGTTGACGCCGGCTACGACTCTACTGGTTACGGCGCCGCGACCACTAAGTGCAACGATTACGAGCAGCAGCTTTACGGTGAGCACCCGCTCAACTACCAGACGCTCGCTTCGCTTCGTGGCGGTTCTGCGACGGGGACGACCTACTTCCTCTCCGGCACCGTAGAGCACGAGGGTGGTCTTTCCCGCAACGACAATTACAACAAGCAGTCGCTGCGCGTTAACCTCGGCCAGGGGTTCGGCTCGCGTTTCCATGCACGCGCTAACATTGAAGGGATTCACACCCTCACTGCGCGCGGTATCAGCGGAAACGACAACACCGGTATCAACCCATACACCACGTTCTCGCAGACTCCGTCGTTCATCGACCTGCGCCGTCAGGCGGATGGAACGTTCCCGCGTAACCCGATCAACGCAGTCAGCAACAGCAATCCGTTCCAGAACGCCGAGCTTATCAAGACACCGTCTGAGGTCTATCGTCTGCTCGCCAACGCGCAGGGCATTTACAACCTCGTGTCGCAGGAACGGCAGACCCTCGACTTCAACCTCACCGGCGGTCTCGATACCTACGCCGACCATTCCGAGGTCATTGCCCCGGCGACCACGTATGTGGAGCAGGTCAACGCTCTACCGGGTACGCTGTTTGTTGGCAACGGCAATGTAGCCAACGCAACACTCAATGCTTCGTTTAATCACCACCTGATTCGCGACGCTTTCGCTGCCACTACCTCGTTCGGTTACGGACAGGTCCGTCGTAACGTGGATGTCGTCACCAACACCGGTCGCGGCGTTTTCCCGGGAGTGACCAACGTTGCCAGCGCGACGCAGATCTTCACCGGTCAGACCCAGGTAATAACCAAGTCCAGCTCCTGGTTCGTTCAGGAAGAGTTCCTCACGCTGGCCGAGCGGCTGCTGCTCACGGCTGGTGTGAACAGCGAGCGCACCAGCAATAACGGTGACGCCCAGAAGTACTACGCATACCCGAAGTTCTCAGCGTCCTACCGCGTTCCCACTCCGACTGCGATCGACGAGCTCAAGCTGCGCGCGGCCTACGGCCGCGCCGGCAACCAGCCATTGGGCGGCAAGTATACCTTCCTCACCAATCTCATCGAAGAGGGTGTAACCGGCTTCCGTGCCTCGACCGTCAAGGGCGAGCCGAGCATCAAGCCTGAGACGGCGAGCGAGACCGAAGGTGGTTTCGATCTCACGTTCCTCACCGGACGCGCGCGTTTGTCTTTCACCCAGTTCAGAAAGCAGATCGACAACCTGATTCTTTCGGCTTCGGTCGCTCCATCGACGGGCTTCTCGACCCAGACCATCAACGGTGGTCAGATCGTGACGCACGGTACGGAAATCGAGCTCGGCATCACGCCGATCCAGACCGGCAGCTTCTCCTGGATCTCGAGCACCACCTACGCCAGCAACAAGGGCAAAGTGACGCGCCTGCCGGTTCCGGGCTTCATTCCAGCCTCGGGATCGTTCGGAAGCCGCTTCGGCAACGCGTTCACCCAGCAAGGTCAGTTGGTCACAGTGCTCCAGGCTGTGAACGGCTGCACGGCACTGAACGCCGCCGGCACGTCATGCCCGTCGGCGAACCGAGTCCTGTCGTTCGTCGGTAACTCAGCTCCTGACTACACGATGGGGTTCAGCAATGATCTCATCTTCGGACAGTTTAAGGTCTTCTCGCTGTTCGACTGGCGGAAGGGAGGCCTCGGTGTCAATCTGACGAACAACTATTTCGATGTGACCACCGCGCAATGCGGTTCGACGGTCAACTGCTCGCTGTCAGGTGATACGACAGCGGCCGCGGCTCGCGCACTTGCGTTCGCCCAGGGCAAAGCGGTGTATGTCGAGAACAGCGGCTTCGTCAAGCTCCGCGAACTTAGCCTTGGTTATGAGCTGCCCACGGGCGTGACCGGCACACTGTTCAACGGCAAGGCGAGCGCTGCACGGATCGAGTTCGGCGGACGGAACCTCTTCACCTGGACGAAGTATACAGGTCTCGATCCCGAAGTCTCGAACTTCGGGAACCAGCCGCTTGGCCGGTTCCAGGACGTGACGCCGTATCCTCCGAGCAAAACGTTCTTCATGAATCTCAATGTCACTTTCTAAACCGAGCGATAACTCAATGAAGCGATATACAACCATTGCACTCGCGATCGGCGCGTTGGCGCTCGGCGCATGCAAGGACAACCCGGTGGCGAATCCAATTGACGCGCCTACTGTGGACCAGCTGACGGGAAGTCTTACCCGTACGTCCCTGCTCCAGATCACCATCGGTGCGCTGGCGCAGGACAGAACAACAATCAATGACGTCCAGTTTGCGATCGAGGGCGGAATTTTCGGGCGCGATGTTTACCGCATCGATGCCTCCGAGCCGCGCTACGTGACCGAGACCCTGGGAGGCAACCCCGATCCGGGAAGCTTCGCCGGCGGCCGCGGGTTCGGTGGTTATTACACGGCGATTCGCGCTGAGAACAACATTCTGATCGCTTTGAACACCGCGCCGACATCGATCTTCACTCCGGCCGAGATCACCGCTCATCGCGGATTCATCCGCACGATGAAGGCGACGGAGTATTGGCACCTGATCGAGACGCGTGACACGGTCGGCACTCCGATCCAGACCGACGACCCATCTGAAGTGACAGACGTTCGGTGCAAGACGGCGGTTCTCAACTACATTGCGGCGCTTCTCGACAGCGCTAACGCCGATTTCGCCAGCGTTCCGGCGACAACGAAGCTTCCGGTGAAGCTGCCGACGGGCTTTACGGCTTTCGGCCGCGACTACTCGGTCGTCAGCAACCTGATCAAGTTCAATCGCGCCTGGAAGGGCAAGGTCGATTTCTATCGCGGCCTCGATCGTAAGGCTTACACCCCGGCGCTCTTCCCGACCGCAATCACCGAGCTGACTCAGGCTCTGGGCGGCGCCGCTCCAGGGGCTGTTCCGGCTGCGGATTTCGTCAAGGGCGTCTACTACGTCATGGTGCCGGGTGGTTCGGAGAACCAGCCGAACCTGATCTCCGATGCCAAGATCGGCTTGAACCCCTTGGTTCACGATAGCGTTCAGGCCGGGGACACACGTGCAAACAAGATCGTTGCGCGGTCGGTCCTGAGTGGTAACGGTATCTCCACTACCTGGACGTACACCGGCGCCGTGTCGAGCCCTGCGAACCAGGCGCTCCCGCTGCCGATGATTCGCGACGAGGAGCTCGTTCTCCTCAGAGCGCAGGCTTACATCGAGGCTGGCCAGCTGGCCAACGCGCTGCTGGACATCAACAGCGTTCGCACCAGCTACGGTCTGGCGCCGTACGCTCCGTTCGCCAGCAAGTCGGCGGCGATCGATGCCGTTCTCTACGAAAAGCGCTACTCGCTGCTCTTCGAGGGCTGGAGCCGCGTGGACGACCTGCGCGAATACGGCAGGCTCAACTCGACGTACCTGCGCAAAGAGCTTCCGACGGATCCGTACAACGCAGCGCTGCCGCTGCCGCGTGGGGAGCTCGATGCTCGCGGAATCTCCACGAACCCCGCTTGCACGCCGTAATCAGCGGTTAACTCGTAATGAGAGCCGGCCCGGGAACGTTTCCGGGCCGGCTTCTTTTATGGCGTTGGTTATGCTGGACTAGTGGCGTACCAGGTTGGATATTAGCTGAGAATTCAGTGGAGGCAGCTTATGGTTGGCGCGCGCTTGCTCGTCGCTGTTATTCCGGCATTGGCATTTGCCTGTACCCCACCACGCCTCGGGCCTGGCGAGATCGCGAACTCTTCGGTCATAACCGAGGACGAGATCATTGCATCACGGGCGACTAATGCGCTCGAGGTCATCAAAAAACTTCGCGCGAATTTCCTCAACAGCCGCGGGGAGACGAGCCTGAGACAGAGCCAGTCCCAGCCGTATCCCACGGTCTATGTTGACGATCAGGAGTTTGGTCCGATCACGACACTATCAAGCATCCCGGCAGGGAATATTTCCACCATCAGGTTGTACCGGGTGTCGGAGGCGAACGTCAAGTACGGTTCGCAAAACATCAGCGGAGTGATTGCGATCACCACGCGGCAGTAGCGGCAGGCGTCACTCGGCCGGCGCCGGCTCCTTCTTCGGAAAGAGCGGCGCCGTTTTTTGTATCTTCCACCCCGTTGGGTCCAGTTTCGCAAGGCGATCGAATCTCATCGCGCTGACCGAACCAGGCGCGCCGACCGACTTCCAGAGCTCGTCGGCTTTCCATGGCATGAAAGGGAAAAGATGGACAGCTTGCCGCGCGAGCTGTCTCACCAGCGAGGCCAACGTGTTCTCGAGAGCCGCGCGACTGGCGGGATCCTTGGCCAGCTTCCACGGCGCCTGACGGTCGACGTACTCGTTGGCGCGAGAAATCGTCTGCCAGACCGACTTCAGCGCCTCATGGAGAAG
>DATBXT010000066.1:0-16538 GCA_036514115.1 Gemmatimonadaceae bacterium | reverse complement strand
CGGACGACTTCGCCTCTATGCGTGAAGTGGTGCGCCGCTACTTCGAGCGGCGAGTGGGCGAGCAAAAAGCGCTTCCCGATCTCATTGTGATCGATGGCGGCAAGGGACAGCTGTCCGCGGCGCACTCCGCGTTGGCGGAGGTCAACCTGACGGACCGCCCGTTGATCAGCCTTGCCAAACGTGAGGAAGAAATCTTCATCTGGGGGCGCGAGGACCCTTTGCGGCTGTCGAGGCGGTCGCCGGGTCTTCGGCTTCTGCAGCAGGCGCGGGATGAGGCACATCGGTTTGCGGTGACCTACAACCGCAAGCGCAGGTCCATGCGCACGGTCACCTCGGAGCTCCTCAAGGTGCCGGGAATCGGTCCAGTCAAACGGCGTCAGCTGCTCAAGGAGTTCGGGAGCGTGCAGGGCGTCCGGGAGGCCTCGGAGGAAGCGATTGCGAAGCTTCCCGGCTTCAACGTCGAAAGAGCGCGACGGCTTCTCCAGTCCCTCGCTGCGACCGCGCCGGTCTGAAGAAAACCTGCTCGGGGGAGCGCAAACATAGGCGAGCTAAGATTCGACGGTTACTTGTTTTCCCTCTCTTTAGCTCTAAATTACTTGAGCTATGGTCAAGGTCTCCCGCATCGAGAAGGACAGCATCGCCGACGAGCTCGGAATCTTACCAGGAACCGAGCTTTTGTCGGTCAACGGAAGACCGCTCGCTGACTTCCTCGACTGGGAGTTTCTAACCGCCGACGAGGAGCTGGTCATAGAGGCCCGACAGCCGGATGGCGAGGAAATCGTTTACGAGCTCGAGCGGCTCGACGGTGAGCCACTCGGCGTTTCTCTCCAGCCCCCAACAGTCAGACGGTGCGCGAACCGCTGTGAGTTCTGCTTCATCGAAGGGCTGCCGGCCGGGCTCAGGAAGCCGCTCTACATTCGCGACGACGACTACAGGCTGTCCTTCGCCTACGGCAATTTCGCCACGCTATCGAATGTTAAAGAGCGGGATATCGAGCGGATCCTGGAGTACCGGCTTTCGCCGCTCTACGTTTCGGTCCACGCGACGAACCACGAGGCTCGGAAAGTTCTTCTGAACAACCAGCGCGTTCCGGACATCAAGGCGCAGCTCTCCAGACTGGCCGCGGGTGGGATTCAATTTCACAGCCAGATGGTCGTAGTGCCGGGGCTGAACGACCGTGAAGTTCTCGAGGAGTCGCTGACTGATCTCTGGAACATGGGCGACGCGGTGATTTCGGTTGCCGTGGTGCCCGTTGGTCTCACGCAGTTTTCTCACCTCTACTCCGGTAAGACGATGGACCGCGACAACGCGCGAGCTATCCTCGAGCAAGTGGAGCGGTGGGGCAAGCGCGCACAGCGGGAGCGGGGCGAGACCTGGGCGTCCGGCTCAGACGAGCTGTACATGCTCGCGGGTCGTGAGCTGCCTGGACCGGAGCACTACGGCGAGTTCGCGCAGATCGAGAATGGAGTTGGCGCGGTCACGTCACTCCGGATGCGAGTCGCGTCTGGACTGGATCGTGTAACCCGCCGCGACGGTCAGAAGATTGGCGTTGTCACGGGATTGGCAATGGCGCCCCTGATGGAACCGCTCCTCGAGCGCCTTTCGGAGGTGAGTGGAGCGCGCTTCGAGCTGATCGTCGCCCAGAACTCCTTGTTCGGGCCAACGATCACCACGGCGGGACTTCTGGTGGGTCGCGATATCATGTCCGCATTGGCAGACCGCCACGATCTCGACATCGCGCTGATCCCGGCCGAGACCATCAATGAGGATAGCGTTTTCCTCGACGATTTCACTCTCGACGCTGTGCGCGCATCGCTACCCATGCCCGTGTTTCCATCATACGATTTCATCGACGTTCTGGCGTCCGAGTCGGTCGGAGTAGCGGCGTGAATCTGCCCGTAATCGCCCTTATTGGGCGGCCCAACGTTGGGAAGTCCGCCCTCTTCAATCGCATCGTCGGAGAGAACAGCGCCATTGTCAGCGAAGAAGCGGGCACTACTCGCGACAGGCACTTCGCGCGGGCCGAATGGAACGGCAGACAGTTCTGGCTGGTCGACACGGGAGGTCTCACTGACGATCCCCACATTCCGATGGATGTGGAGATCAAGCGCCAGGTGCTGCAGGCAATCGATGAATCCGATCTTCTCATGCTCGTGGTCGACGCCAAGGCGGGACTTCATCCGAGCGACGCGCGGGTCGTCGGGATCCTACGCGAAGCGCGGAAACCATGGGTGCTCGTTGCCAACAAGGTCGACGATCCCTCGACCACCGAATATTTCGAATTCTACGAGCTGGGTGCCGGCGACCCTGTTCCCGTCTCGGCCATCAACGGTAAGAACTCCGGCGATATGCTCGACGTCCTCGTCGAGCGAATCCCGACGGTGGCCGAGGAAGTCCCGGACGCGCTCCGTGTCGCCGTAGTCGGGCGGCCGAATGTCGGCAAATCGTCGATCATCAACCGGCTGCTCGGGGAAGACAGACTGGTGGTCGCAGACAAGGCGGGGACGACACGTGACGCCATCGACACGCCGATGACCTTTCACGGCCGGGATATCATCTTCGTGGACACCGCCGGCTTACGTCGCCAGTCGAAGATGGACGAGGGAATTGAATTCTATTCGTCTCTGAGAACGCGACGAGCCATCGACCGCTCCGATATCTGCATCCTGGTGCTCGATGCCGCCGAAGGATTGCATAACCAGGATCTGAAGATCGCCGCTCTTGCATGGGAGCACGGACGGGGACTCATCGTCGTCGTCAACAAGTGGGATCTCAAGGAGAAGGACAACAACACCGCCGCCAAATTCGAGAAGGAAGCCCACGAGAAGGCCCCTTTCCTGAAGTTCGTCCCCTTCGTGTTCACCTCCGCATTGAGCGGTCAGCGTGTGACACGGATTCTGGAGCTGATCCTCGAGGTGGATGCGGAGCGTCACAAGCGGATCAGCACGTCTCAGGTGAACACGACCCTCGAAGCGATCGTCGGCAGGCGCCAGCCCCCCCAGGCAGCCGGACGCGAGATCAAGCTGAATTACGCGACCCAGGTGGAAACGGCCCCGCCAGTCATTGCGGTGTTCGGAAACAATCCCGATCTCGTCCAGGAGCATTACGTGCGCTACCTGCACAATGGCTTCCGCGAAGCGTGGGGTTTCCGCGGCAATCCTTTGCGGATAATCATGCGACGCAAGTCAGCGTAGATGGCGCCGCTCGTCGGCGTGATCATCGCATATCTTGCCGGCTCCATCCCGTCCGCATACATCGCCGGCAAACTGCGCGGCGTGGATCTGCGGCAGCACGGTTCCGGAAATCTCGGCGCCACCAATGTCGTCAGAGTTCTCGGCCGCAATACCGGCATCGCGGTTTTCTTTGCCGATTTGCTGAAGGGATTTCTTCCCGTCTACTTTCTGCCGATGTACACCGAGACGCTTCGGCCCGGTCTGTGGGCGCTGGCGTACGGTGTCGCCGCGATCTTCGGTCACGTCAAACCAGTCTTTCTTCTTGGCAGGGGCGGGGGCAAAGGGGTCGCCACAGCTAGCGGTGTATTCATGGCTCTGGCGCTGGTACCGATGCTGATAACCGAAGTGGTGTGGATCATCGTATTTGCCACCACCCGTTACGTGAGCCTCGCGTCCCTGGCCGGCGCCGCCGCGCTGCCCATCGCAATTGTCGCCTTGTATCGTGATCCCAGGTCACCGGTGTTCATCGCCAGTGTAATCATCGCCAGTTTCGTCTTCTGGACACACCGCGCGAACATCGGCCGGCTGCGTCGCGGGGAAGAGCACCGCTTCGTGAAGAAGGAAACTGCCTGACGATGCGTTGCTCGGTGGTCGGCGCCGGAGCCTGGGGTACGGCACTCGCCGACCTGCTGGCGCGCAACGAGCACGAAGTACATCTGTGGGCTTACGAGCCCGACGTCGTCGAGTCCATCAACTCCAGGCATGAAAACGGCCGCTTTCTGGCCGGGCACACTCTCGCTGAAACCCTGGAAGCCACGGGTGATCTGGCAGCCGCCACGAAGTCGTCTGAGCTGATCGTCCTCGCCACACCCTCGCACGTGCTGCGCAGAATCGTGCGCGGCGCTGTTACGGGCCTGCCTCGCTCCGCTCCGCTGGTCATCGCGACCAAGGGCATCGAGAAGGAAACGCTCTGCCTAATGACGGAGATCGTCGAGCAGGAAGTCGCCGGGGCGACGGTTGTAGCCCTTTCCGGGCCGAGCTTCGCCGCCGAGGTGGTTGGTCGTCAACCGACAGCGGTGGTAGTCGCCTCCGATGCGAGCGACGCCGCCGAGCTCACCCAGCGGGCGTTCAGCTCGCCATATTTTCGTGCGTATACCCACACCGATATCATCGGCGTAGAACTGGGTGGCGCGCTCAAGAACGTCATGGCCGTCGCCACTGGAATTGCCGAGGGTCTTGGACTTGGGTTCAACGCGCGTGCAGCACTGATCACGCGCGGCCTTGCCGAGATGACGCGACTCGGTGTCGCGCTGGGCGCCGACGAAACGACGTTCGCCGGTTTGGCAGGCCTGGGCGACCTTGTACTCACGTGCACCGGGTCGCTTAGCCGCAATCGCGCAGTTGGCGTCGAGATAGGGAAGGGCAGGCAGCTCGAAGATGTCTTGCTCAACCGCGAGACGGTTGCGGAGGGAGTTACCGCCGCGCAGAGCGCGAGGGAGCTTGCGAAACGCGAGGGCGTTGAAATGCCGATTGTCGATGCAGTGAATTCGGTTCTGTTCGAGGGTCAATCGGCGCGCAACGCGATTGGCGCACTCATGACGAGAGAGCTCCGAGCGGAGGTAGATTGATGAAAGCGAAGGAACCGGTACAGGAGTTTTTCTCCATCGGCGACGTTTGCACACTGACCGACCTCAAACCGCACGTCCTGCGATACTGGGAGAGTCAGTTCAAGTTTCTCCATCCTGCCAAGAACCGTTCGGGCAATCGCGTTTACCAGCGGCGTGAGATAGAGCTGATCATGCTGGTGAAGCAGCTTCTTTACACCGAGAAGTACACCATCGACGGCGCGCGCCAGAAGATCGATGATTACCGGAAGAGTGGCGAGCTGCGCTCAGTGGCTCGGGCGGCACTGGATTCGCAAGCCGTCGAATCCATGGAAAATGACCTGCGATCGATTCTGGCCATACTCGACGGCCAGATCGTGGAGAAAGAGGGAGGTAGCGAAATTTGATCGAGCCACTGGTCGTGATCGTGCCCGCGTACAACGCCGAGCCTACCCTGGCGAATGTGGTCAAAGGCATCAGGCGCACGTTGCCTAAGGCTTTTATCATCGGCGTCGACGATGGCTCCAGCGATGGATCGGGACAACTAATGAAGACCCTCGCTGATGAAACCATCGAATTTCCTCAGAACCGCGGGAAGGGAGCGGCGCTGCGCGCAGGCTTCGATTCCGCCCTGAAGAAAGGTGCGGCCGCCGTCCTCACCATTGATTCCGACGGTCAACACGATCCAGCCTTCGCCACCGCCATCGTCGGAGCCCTGGATCATGCGGACATCGTCATCGGAACACGCGATCTATCCGGCAAGGCTGTACCAAAGCATCGTCGAATCGCCAACATGATCTCCTCGGCCGCGACGCGCGCCGTGTCGGGCGGAAAAGTCCGTGATAGTCAGTCGGGCTATCGCGCCATGAAGGCGGAGGTGCTGCGCAAGGTCGACGCAGTCGGTGACCGCTACGAGTTCGAGACCGATTTCATAATCCGGGCGGCGCGCGCAGGCTTCACCACGGTGAACGTGCCGATATCGACCATTTACGGGTCGCCAAGTTATTTCCGCGAGTTCCGCGACGCGTGGCTCGTGATAAAAGTGTTGTGGCGTCACCGCGCAGGGATCTTCAAGCGTTGAGACTGCTTTGCACGAACGACGATGGGATTCTGGCTCAGGGACTCGCGAGCTTGATCGAGGCCGCGGAGCCACTGGGCGAGATAACGGTCGTCGCGCCTGACCGCGAGCAAAGCGCTACCAGCCATTCTCTCACCCTCCACCATCCGATAAGGCCCATAGAGCGGGGCGAGCGCAGGTACCAGGTCGATGGTACTCCGACAGATTGCGTGATGCTGGCGGTGGAAGCGCTGATGCCCCAGCGTCCCGACTTTGTTCTGAGCGGAATCAACCACGGCCAGAACATGGGCGAGGATGTGCTGTATTCCGGGACTGTTGCCGCGGCGATGGAAGGACTCTCCCTTGGCATTCCGTCAGTCGCCATCTCCTTCGCGGGTGGCGACCTCCGCGCAGATGTCAGCATGCTGCGAGACCAGATAACTCCGTTGCGCGACCTCTTGAAGCACGTCATATCACTGCCGTCTTTCCCGGCGAACACCCTGCTCAACATCAACCTGCCGCCCCTGCGCGGTGACGCGATCATGGGCGTGCGGCTGACGCGACTTGGCCGCAGAGTTTACTCGGACTCGCTCAAGCCGATGCAGGATCCGTGGGGAAGACAGATCTACTGGATCGGCGGCGGCTCGATTGAATGGTCGGGCGAGGAGACGTCCGACTTTCGCGCGATTCAAGAGGGGTATATATCAGTAACACCTTTGCACCTCGATCTCACTCACCACGCAATGCTCGCTTCGGCGGAGAGGTGGTGGCAGCAACCGTAGAGCACGAATTACGCGGACCACGGCGGCGGCTCGTCGAGCTGCTGCACGAGCAGGGCATAAAAGACCTGGCTGTGCTTCACGCCATCGACGAGGTGCCCCGTCATCTATTCGTGCCCACCGGCGTGCGTCACCGCGCGTACGAAGATTCAGCGCTGCCCATCGGCAGCGGTCAGACGATCTCCCAACCATCCATTCATGCACGGTATCTCGAGCTATTGAAGCTCAAAGGAAATGAGAAAGTTCTGGAGATCGGGACCGGCTCGGGATATCAGACCGCGCTGCTCGCCAAACTTGCCGGACAGGTTTTTTCGATCGAAAGAATTCCCGCGCTGCTCGACTCCGCGCGCGAGACCATCCGCCTGATAGGAGCCCGGAATATCTCATTTCTTCTGGGTGACGGGACGCTCGGTTGGCGGCAGTATGCGCCGTATGACGCGATACTCGTCGGTGCCGGTGCACCGGAGGTCCCGTCCACGTATCAGGAGCAGCTCACCGAAGGCGGGCGATTACTCATTCCGCTCGGCGATCGTGATGAGCAGACTCTTTATATGTTCACTCGCCGCGGTGACAGCCTCGACGGGGAGGAGATCGCACCGGTGCGTTTTGTGCCGCTGTTGGGCAAGTACAGTTGGGAGGGCAATTGATGCACGGTTCGCCACCACGTCCGTTCGTCCCGCGAGTCACATCGACGAGGCTGTCGAAGGCCGTTCCGTCGGCCGAGTTCACGTTGAGCCGGCCGTTCGTACCGGGAGCGGAACGGGCACCAACGGACTCGGTTCGCCCGGACTATCAGACCAGCGCAGCGGAGGAGGATAGAAGTGCGCTGCCGTCGATAGACGCCTTCCTGGAAACGGTTCCCGAGATCACCCCTCGACCCGTTTTGAGCGCGAACGACCCGTTCGCCGCCGACTTTGCCTCGGAGGAAGAGGAGCTGCCACCCGTCGAACATTTTGTTGATCCGATGCCTTCCGTCGGCGAATACGGTGTGGATCAGAGCGTGGAGACCGAGGCAGCCGACAGCTTCGGCTTCGCGCAGGCCGAAGTTTCGGAAGCGACAGCGTCCGACGGCGGGGAGTGGGGTGAAACCGACTGGCAGCAGTTCGATTGGCGATCGGCGGCCCGACTCGGCGAGACCGGTGACACCGAAGCGACTAACGCGTGGGCCGCCACGGATTGGGACGCCTCGGCGCCTCAACCGCGCGAGCGCAGGCCTACCGCCGCCCAGGCACTGGCGACCGCGCTGGACGAGATCGCGAAAAGGATCCGGGACGGGGAGCTCGCGCTACCAATGAGCGGAATGCCTTCCGATGCCGGGTCCATCGCGGCTTCACTCGCGGCCTTGCTCGGCATGAATCGCTAGACGCGGATGGAGACCGTCCATCTGGAGGTCGAAGGTCGCGTCCAGGGTGTAGGGTTCCGGTGGTACGTGGTCGAGAAGGCTGAGGAATTAGGTATCGGCGGATGGGTGAAAAACCGGCCCGATGGGCGCGTGGAGATCGCAGCCGCCGGCCCCCGTGAGGCGCTCCAGAAGCTCGAGGCTGCCATCCGTGCCGGCCCCAGAGGCGCACGAGTCGAGGTGGTCCGGTCGCTGGCTTCGATCGAGGGCGCATCGCTATCGCGCCCCTTTGAGATCGTTCGGTAAGAGCTATCGCCCTTTTTGATCAGACGAATCCAAGGTAGATTGCGCGCGAGTATCACCCGGTAGTGCCGGCAGTCAGCCCGCGTTGCAGGTCTGGCCCCCGTAGCTCAGGTGGATAGAGCAGCGGTTTCCTAAACCGTTGGCCGGGTGTTCGAGTCACCCCGGGGGCACTGGCTGGAAGCTCCAAACCCTTAAAGCAAATTGTAAAATGACCACACCGAACGTCCCACCGCGCAAGCGTATTGGCGCTGATGAAGAGTCCCTTACAGAATGGTTCATGGTCCACAAGCGAGAGGCCACGTGGGGGCTCGTCGCACTTGCGGTGATAGTCGGAGGCGTCTGGTTCTACGAGCGCTCTCAGTCCATCAAGGCTCAGCGAGCGGAGACGGCATATTTCCAGGCGAGACAGTCGGCGGCGTCGGGGAATCTGGCTGCCGGGATATCGGACCTTCAGAAGGTCGTGAACCGGTATGAGGGGACCCAAGCCGGTGCCCAGGCCGCGCTAACGCTTGCCCAGGCTCTATACGATCAGAAGAAGTACAAAGAAGGTGTCGAGGCCTTGAAGAAGGCTGAATCAAAGGCTCCCGGAGACTTCAAGGCGTCAGTTCACGCGGTCGAGGCCGCCGGTTACGAAGAGCTCAAGGACTTTGCGAACGCAGCTGAACAGTACAAGCTGGCAGCCGAAGCGACGCGATATCCGGCCGAGAAAGCCGATTACCGCGCGGCCGCTGCGCGGAGCTATGCAGCCGGGGGAAAGACCGCCGAAGCCAAAGCGATCTGGACAGAACTGTCCAAGGATGAGACGAGTCCGATCGCCGCTGAAGCCCGGATCAGATTGGGAGAGCTCGAAGCCGCTCCGATGAAGACCTGACCAACTCAGAACTCGGCAGCAAGAGAGGCCGCACCGAGGTGCGGCCTTTTCTCTTATACTACCCTCGTGTGCATATATGCGTATAAGATATGTTATGTAAACTACCCACCGGGGATTAGTGTGGAGAAGTCCGATCTGTCCACCCTGCTGCTCGGCAAGCGGATAAAGGGTCCGAGGTTAGGCAGCGCAACTGAGAAAGTTCTTTAACTGAGCCGTAGACGCCAGCCGGTCGACCCATTCGCGACAGTCTGTCAGTCCAGGTCGCGAATTTCGCCGGCGAAGACGATGCGTCCTTCGCCTCGAAGGGACGGTAGCCAGCGATCTCGATCCCGCTCGAGCGAGACCGTCAGAGGCAGTCCTGACCGGGTCCACAAGACCGTTTCCCTGCTCGACTCACCCCAATCGCAAAGCATGATTGCGGTGGCGACGGCGCCAGTTCCGCACGCGAGCGTCTCGCCTTCCACGCCACGCTCAAAGGTCCGATAGGCGAAGCTCCCGTCTGGCTTCCGGGCGACGAAATTCACGTTCGCTCCGTCGACAAGAGCCGGGTGATTTCTCAGCTCGGGGCCACGGCCGCTGACATCCGCACCTTCGACCTCGGTGATCTCTACAACGACGTGTGGCACTCCAACCCGGGCGTACCCGAGCCGGCGCTCGCCTCGCCGCAGGCCCAGGTCGGACGCATCTGGCCGGACTTCGGACACTGGTTCGAGATCGACCTCCGGCAGGTTGTCACGGATGCGGGCCCGCAACCCGCCAGCTGCTGTATGGAGAACGAAGCCACCAGCTTGAGCCAAGCCGAGCTCGACAGCAAGCCGAGTCGTGCAAAGGCTGGCGTTCCCGCACAACGAAGCTTCGGAACCGTCGGCGTTATAGTAGCGCATGCGAACGTCGCCGTTGCCCGCCTGTTCAACGAATACGACCCCGTCGGCACCAATCCCGGTCCCGCGCGCGGACAGCGACCGGATGGTCTCCTCGTTCTCCAGGTCGGCAAAGGATCCGCCGGCAGACTCAAAGACCACGAAGTCGTTTCCCGATCCGGTCATCTTATAGAAGTGCCGCCCAGCTACCCGAGCCACCATCAGATCCTCCCGGTGAGGCTCCACCAGCGCAGACGCCACACCATCCAGATGGCTTCGCGGACAATCCTCTTCGACATCTTGCTCACACCTTCAGTGCGGTCGACGAAGATTATCGGGATTTCCACGATTCTGAAACCACGCTTCCAGACGCGAAAGGACATCTCGATCTGAAACGCGTAACCGTTGGATTTAACCGAATTTAGATCGATCGATTCAAGCACATTCCGACGGAAGCACCTGAAGCCGGCCGTGGTATCGAAGATCGGAAGTCCAGTGATCCCGCGCGCGTAAATATTCGCGGCGTAGCTCAGAAAGAGGCGGCTCATTGGCCAGTTTACGACGTTGACCCGACCGCCCTGGTATCGCGACCCAACTACGAGATCCGCCTCCTTCACCGCTTCCAGAAAGTCGGGGAGACGCTCCGGATTGTGAGAGAAGTCGGCGTCCATCTCGAAAATGACGTCATACTTCCTCTCGAGAGCCCAGCGGAAGCCGGCGATGTAGGCAGTGCCCAGGCCGAGCTTCGCCGCGCGGTGGAGGACGTGGACCCTGTTGTTATTGGCGGCGATGGCGTCGACCACCCCGCCGGTGCCGTCCGGGGACGCGTCATCGACGATTAGAAGCTCGAGCGACGGATCCTGAGCGAGCACCGCCGGGATCAGACGGGCAATGTTGAACCGTTCATTGTATGTCGGAACGATGACGAGCGCGCGATCAGGCAACGACTCTCCGGTCGCGCCAGATCCCCGCGCCGAGCATGAGCAATCCGATGACGATCGCAAGCCAGGTGATCACCTTGCCTCTCTCGTAGGCCGGACTCGTGAATCGTAGTTCCACGCTTCGAGCGCCCTGGGGCAGCTCCACGCCGATCAACGAGTAGTCTGCCCGGCCGATGTTGGCGGGTTTGCCGTCCACGGTGGCGAGCCAGCCGGGGTAGAAGTTCTCCGACACCAGTAAGGACGCACCCGCCGGGGCCGGCGAGCTGAGATCGATGCTGACACTGCCGGGCCCGTAGCGTTTGACCGTGGTGGTGACGCCCAGCGGCGCCGGAAGAACCTGGACGTTCTCCGCGCTGGCGACATGAGCCGATGTGTCGAACAGCGCAGCTCGCCTCACATCGAACCTCGGGTTGAGGACCGTTGCCAGTACCTGGTCGTCCGGCGCCTTCACCGCCACCGGTGTGACCCACGCATACGGATTCTCGGCGTTCACCCGGAAGAGATAGAGCGAGTCTCCAGAAACGTCGACGACAGGCCCGCCCGCCCGCGTCGTGTTCCCGATGAACGGGAGCTCCGGAATGTTGGTCAACAGATATCTGGTGTTGGTGAGCTGAAGAACGTTGGGAGAAAAGAGGCGGTTATCATCGGAGTTCAATCCCACCAATTCGTTGAAACGCCCGATCTGATTCCCGTGGTAGCCAAGAAGGTTGCGCACTCCGAGAGCCATGAGGCCATCGCCGGTGAGCAAAGGATCCGGCCCGTGGCGTTGCCGCACCGGAAAGGCAAACACTCGCATCGGCTGTGGCTCGCGCTTCAGAGTCTCGACGATAGAGTTGCTGGCGTAAACGACTTTTGCCGGCGGAGAGAACATCCAATAGATGCGCTCGATGCTCCAGAGATCCACGACCATCAGCGCAGCGAGCGACCACGCTGCTGCTCTCGTGGAAATCCTTTTCTGCGCCAAAAAATACCAGAGCGCAGCCACGAGTATGACGAAGGCGAAGGAGCGCCAGGCGCCCAGAAAGAGCGCGCGCGAATTAGCGTCAACTCGATCCGTCAGGCGTGGATCCGCGAACGACTCCGCTATCGAAGTGAGCCCGCCCAATGATGCCAACACTGCGATGGCTCCGCCGAATATCAGCCAGCCAACCATGTACCTGCGCGTGACCTGCAGCCGCAGAAATCGCTCGGTTCCCGCACACGACAGTAGTGCTATAGCGAGCGTACCGACGAAGAAAATTGTTGCGGGCGCGCGGAAGAACTTGGTGCCCGGTACCAGCGCATATGGAATGTGGTAGAAAGGGGTGGCGCCACCCAGCGACCATAGCAGAGAGACGAGCAGTGCTGCAGACCAGAAGATGACCTGTTTTCGGTGCGGATCGGAGCGAAGGCCGGCTAAAGCCAAGCCGGCGAGCACGAGCACGATCACACCGGCGTAGTCACTGTGCAGATGGATTCCGTTTCTACCCCAGTAGCTGTTGAGCATGCCTGAGAACTGTGGCAGATACGCATTCAGCAACTCCTCCGGCGGCCAGGCGTAACTGGTGGCGGCCGTATAATCAGGCAAGCCTCCCGCACGCGGCGACCATTGGACGTACTCGCGAACGGGGAGGTACTGCACTGCTCCGGTCGCCAATCCAATCAACACCGCCACAAGAGCGAGACCGAGCCGCGCGAACGCGGTGTTGCGAGGAAGCTTCACGCCTTCCACGCCTGCGAAGGCGAGAAACAGTGCGTACGCGCCGCAAGTCAGAAGCAGGTATTGAAGGAGCTGCGGGTGCGGGCTCAGCACGCAAAGGCCGACGACCAACGCGAAAGCTCCCCAGCTCCAGGCCCTTCCCTGCCGGATGCCGCGATAGAGCATCCACAGAGCGAGCGGGAACAACGCGCTGACGAAGAGCTTTCCGTCGTGGCCAGGAGATACGTACGACGCAATCTGGCCGCTCATCATGTACGCAATCCCGCCGACGAGAGAGCCGTAGAAGCCGTAGCCGATGGCGCGCAGGAATCCGTAGGTGAAGAGTCCCGACAGGAATACATGGATGACAAAACCCCACGTCATCGCCACGTCGGTGGGCATGATCATCCGGAGCAGGAAAGTCGGATAGAAGATGTCGCCGTGCATCGCAGCGATGTACGGCATGCCCCCAAAGAGATAAGGGTTCCAGAGGGGAAAGTGACCCGTCGCCCTCAGAGTGCTGGCGGCGAATTCGCGGAAGGCGTAGCCCGCGATGTACTGATCGCTGTGCGGGTTTACGAGAAAGCCCCCAGCCAGCGCCGGATACCCGAGCGATAGCGTCCCCAGAGCGTATACCAGCGCCGCCCATCCCCACGCGAAGCGCGGCGCCGTGGGCGCCGCGATCTCGGTGGCGGAAGTGGAGGCGGGCGGCGATGAAGACCGTTCTCGGCGTTGAGCCATGGAAGTCAGTTTGGTAGAGACTTTCGATTCGGACCCGCGGCAATATACAACCCGCTGGGGATCAACTCGACAACTGTGAGCCACAGACGGGCGCCGATCGCCACCAACGCGGCGTCCGCTTCATTAGCGAGGCCGAGCTGGGTCATGAACGCCGCGAGAGTAAACTCGCGTACTCCAAGGCCGGCGGGCGCGATCGGCGATATGAAGCCGAGGATATACGCCGCCGTGTAAGCCGCGATGTAGGAGGACAGCTCACCCGGCGCCGCGCCCAGCACCCCGCGCGCAAAGAGCTGAAAGGAGATTCCATAGAACAGCCACGAAAGACCGCTGGCCGCAGCCGCTATCCAGATACTTGCCGCCGGGACGGACGGCGGTGTGATATCCCGGCCGATGAGTCCACCGATCCAATTCACCAGCGGCGGAAGAAACCGCGGAGCGAGGAGCAGTATGCCGACCAGTGCAATCACGGAAGCGCCAACCAGCAGCGGCTGGCCCAGCAGCTTTGCCCCAGTAACCATGACTATCGCGGTGCCGGTGGCGAGACTCACGGTTTGCATGATCACGGAAGATCCCGCCGCGGCGATCGGTGAAAGGCCACGCCGCTTCGCCATCACGCCCATCGCCGTGAGCGACCAGATATTTCCCGGGACATACTTGCCGAGGTTCGACAAAAACCAGATGCGCGCGGCGTCGCCGAAGGGTAAGTGTGAATCCCACGCGACGAGGACCCGCCTCCAGCCTTCTATCAGAATGGCGTAGGTGACGAGAACGAGCGCCGTCGCCGCGACAATCCATTGCCATTGAAACACGACATGCGGGAGGCGTGTCTCGAGTTTTGCCCATTGGGTGGCCAGCGAGCGCGCGGCGAAGAAAAGCACCACCGCCGCGAACATCCACTGCGCGACCTTGAAGAGGTTACGACGCGTTAGCGCCAAGAACCTGTTTGTATATCTCTGCGTAGCGGCGCGCGGCTGATTCCGGCGCGAAGGCAGAGAGTGCGTATAGTCGTCCCGCCCTGCCCAACTGTCTTCCGGCACCGTCGCTCGCGAGCAAATCATCCAGCGCTTTAGCCAACGCAGCACGATCTCCCGCTTTCACCAGGACGCCGGTTTTCTGATGCTGGATCACATCGCGCAAGCCGCCGGAGTCGAATGCCACGACGGGCGTCTCGCACAAAAGTGCCTCGACCGCGACCAGCCCAAGCCCTTCATCCACAGAGGGAACCACCGTCGCCGCGGCGCGCTGGTAGAATCCGGGCAACGCCGTCTGGGGTACCTGGCCGTGCCAGGTAATGCGGGAGTCGACGCCGAGCTCGCGCGCCAGGTTCTGGAGGGCGCCACGGGCCGGGCCATCACCGACCACATCCAACTGCGCGGGGCGTTTCATCGCCGCCGCGGCGTGCAGCAAATGGTCGACGCCTTTCTGCTCATTGAGCCTGCCTACGAAAAGGAGCCTCGCGCCATCGCGGGCTTCTGCGGGCTCGAAGAGATCGGTGGAGACCGGCATCGGCGCGACCATCGGCTTGACGCCCGGCACCAGTGATTCCGTCTCGTCCTTGAGCCACCGGGAGACAGTGGTGACCGCAGCCGAGTGCTTGAGGACGTGACTGAAAAGCGGTCTGGCAACCCCGACAGTGCGCGCAAGTCGCACGTCGGTTCCATGCAGGGTGGTGACCAGGGGGATATGCGCGAGGCCGGCGACCCACGTTCCAACCACGCCGTTGGGGAACCACCAATGTGCGTGCAGAAGGTCGGGCTCGAAATTCCGTCTAACTCTCACCGCGCGGGCAAAATCGGATCCGAGAAAGCCAACCAGCGCCAGCTTTGCCGTCCACGACGATGCAACGTCGTTGGCCATGTTTCCCGTGTACGCGAGGCGCTCGTACCGGCGCGGAGCGTACCTGAATCGCTCTACCCTAATGCCTTCAATTTCATCGGCTTCGGGAACGTTCGGTGCCGCCGGTGCTACTACCCGCACGTTCACGTCTTCGGAGCGCAACGCGACCGCGAGTCGAAGTATGAACGAGCCGGCGGCGTCGCCCGGCGATCTGGGAAACGAATGGGTGAGAAATAGTACGTTCATCTATTCAGGAATTGGACGTATCCCGTTCTCGAGAGAGATCCTCGACCCGCGAGCGCAGCTGGCTGATTTCAGCCCGCTGCGCCGCGATGAGTTCTCCAAGCAAACCGGTCGCGAAGAAGACGCTTCCGACTGTAACGCAGGTCTCCACCAGATTCACCAAAGGCCGGAAGCCCACGCCACCTATCACACGGTAGAGAACGGCGACGATCCCGACAATTACACCAACGATAAAAAGAAGGGCGCCGAGCACTCCGAAAAGGAGGAGCGGCTTCCTGGCGAATCGGAGCTCGAACCAGACGGCAAGCATATCGAGAACACCCACCGGAATGCGGCCGATCCCGAACTTCGATGCTCCCGCATTGCGCGGATAAAGAGGCACTGGAACCTCCGATAGCGAGAAGCCGTTGGCGGCAGCCATCACGACCATGTAGCGATGCCAATCGGGTCTGTCCGGCAGCGCGTCCATCACCTCACGGCGATACGCCTTCACCGAATTGAGATCGCGCACACTCACCTTGAAAAGCGAGCGACTGAGCCGGTTGTAAATGCCTGACACGAATGCCTTCTCATACTTCCCTTCCTTGTAGCCGGCAACCATGTCGGACTCACCGGCGAGGATCGGCGCAACGAGCCGCGGAATATCTTCCGGCTTGTACTGCAGATCAGCGGGGTAGAAAACCAAAACCTTGCCCCGGGAGTGGAGATATCCAGTGCGCAGCGCGTCAGCTATGCCGCGCCGCGAAGCGTGACGCACCGAATGAAGGAATGGATATTCTCCGGAGAGTCGCTGCAGCACGTTCCATGTGTCGTCGTCCGAGCCGTCGTCGATGACGACGACCTCGTAGCGGTGCCCCGCGGACCCAAAAGCATCCTGCGCCTGTTTCATGAACAGCGGCAGATTCTCGGCTTCGTCCTTGGCGGGAACGAGGACACTGACATCGGGTCGAGTCGTCACAGACTGAAGCGGTGGGCCGCTCTTGAAGCGCTGCGCCGCGTCAGTCTGCGACAGCGGGGTCATACGCGCTTCCGCATCCGGGCTGAGAGCACGCCGAGCTGGTCGCGATACTTGGCGACCGTACGGCGGGCGATCTGGACACCGCTCTCGCGGAG
>DATBXT010000065.1:0-13760 GCA_036514115.1 Gemmatimonadaceae bacterium | reverse complement strand
GCAAGACGTTTTTCCGGCACTCGACGCACAACGGCAGTCCCCGCTTCTGGGGATACATCACATCGTCGGGCGCGCCGATCGGGGCGCTGGCGGATTTCCTCGCCGCTGCTGTCAATCCGAACTGCGGAGCATGGGCGCTGTCGCCGGTTGCCACAGAGATTGAGAACGAGTGCATCCGCTGGCTTTCGGAGTTCATGGGACTGCCGGGAATCTGGGACGGAATTGTAGTCAGCGGTGGGAACATGGCGAACATCGTTGCTTTCATCGCCGCGAGGAAAGCGAAGGCGGGCTGGGACATCCGCGCAAAAGGTCTGACCGCCGCAGAGAGCAAACGATTCGTGCTCTACGGGTCGGCCGAAACGCACACCTGGATCAGCAAGGCGGCGGACATCTGCGGAATGGGAACGGACGCAGTGCGCTGGATCGAGACAGACGATCACCATCGCATGCGAACCGACGCGTTGCGCAAGCAGATCGTCGCCGATCGCGCCGCCGGACTGTTTCCGTTTATGGTCTGCGGAACAGCAGGATCAGTCGGCACCGGAGCCATCGATCCGCTCAATGAGATCGCGAAGATCTGCAAGGAGCTCGACCTGTGGTTCCACGTCGACGGCGCCTACGGAGCGCCGGCCGTCGCGCTCGATGATGCCAGCGATGATCTAAAGGGGCTGCGCCTCGCCGACTCGATCGCCATCGATCCGCACAAATGGTTGTACGCGCCGCTCGAGGCTGGATGTACCCTGGTGCGCAAACGCGATGACCTGCACGACGCCTTCGGCTCGAAGCCGTCGTACTACCAATTCGACGACAATGAAGGCCAGGAAGTGAAGAACTACTACGAGTATGGCCCTCAGAATTCCCGCGGTTTCCGCGCGCTCAAGATCTGGCTCGGATTTCAGCAGTGCGGCGCGAGCGGCTACCGCCGGATGATCGGCGATGACATCGAGCTTGCGCGTCGTCTCCACGATTTCGTGGCTCGTGAACCGCTGCTCGAGCAAGGCACGCAGTCACTCAGCATCACGACGTTCAGGTTTGTCCCAGCGGATCTTCGGAAGCGCGCTATGGAGCCCGGTCAGATCACCGATTATCTGAACGAGCTGAATGCGCGTATTGCCACGACGTTGCGTCTCAGCGGAAAAGCGTTCGTGTCGAACGCGCATTTCGGCGAGCGGTACATGCTGCGCGCCTGCATCGTGAACTTCCGCACCACCCTCGCCGACGTCGAGCTGCTGCCGAAACTCATAGTGGAGATCGGCAGCGAGCTCGACGCCAGCAAGAGGCCCGCGGGTTTGAAGCTGGGCCGGTAGTCGGCGGGATGCGGGATGCGGGATGCGGGATGCGCAACCACACCAGCTACGGCTCCTCCTCGACAAATGCTTTGAGACGACCGATCGCGGCATCCCAGTCGTCGGAGATCTGATCGAGGCAGCGCTTGGCTTTCTCCAGGCGCTTCGGTTCCAGCTCCCAGATCGTTTCCCGGCCGCGACGGCTCTCTTTCACCAGACCCGCCTTGCCAAGCGTGCGCAGCTGCTTGGTGACAGCCTGGCGAGTGACACCACTGCCTTTGCTGAGCCGCGTGATTGAGAGCGGGCCGTCGACGCAGAGCCGGGCGACCAGCCCGACCCGCGTCTCGTCGCCGAGTGCAGCAAAGATCGGGGCTGCATCGGAAAGCTTGACCGCCGCGTTGCTATGACTGCGAGACATAGTTGGCGATGTTCTTCGCCTGGCCCGTCCAGCCGTGCTCGTTCATCCTGAACGCCTCGGCGCGACGCGCGAGCGGAATGCGATCGAACCCTGACTCGATGATGGTGAGGGCCGTTCCGCCGTTGGCCTCTTCGAGAAGGAATTCGACCAGCGTCGTCGGCTCGCCCGAGTAGTCGACTTTCGGATCGATGGCGTAAGGGTGCCAACGATAGGAGAAGTAACGCTCCGGCTCTATGCGCTCGATCTTGAGCTCCATCCTCGCATTCTCGTATCCCTTGTGAAGGATGGCGCCGCGGACGGTCTTCCCCTCCGCGAACTGCTCCTCGAGTTTGACGCGAAACCACTCGCCAAACTGCTTCGAATCGCTAATGGCCCGCCAAACGCGCGAGCGCGGCGCAGCGAGCTGGACCTTCTTTTCGATGCGGTCAGTGTCGGTCTTTTCCATGGCATCAGCCTCAGTCGTGATCATATGCAACCTCCGGGTTGCCCTTACCATAAGCCAGGAATAAACGACGCGCAACCCCCAAGTTGCATATGGTGGGGCCCAGTTTTTCACTCAGCCCAGGACAACAGGAATCTCTCCGCCATCTCCAACCTCCCGGATTGCGGATCCCTCTTGAACAGAGATGCATACTTTCGCCATTGCTGCCCGCCCGGTCCCACCGAGCTCTCCGTCATCAGCACCGTCCACAACTCGGCGGTCGAGTCCGGCGCGGGAAGCTCCGGCGGGCGGACTTTGTCGAGAATAGGTGACGCGCCGCGGAAAGGGAGGCCGACCGTGATGTAGCGCGTGACCTGCGGCGGGCATTTCGGCGGCGGCAGCACGACAGTGGTGTCCCGAGACAGTCGCGCCCGCGCGCCTCCGCACTCGGGATAGTCAAACGGGCCGCCTTCTTCGATGTGCAGCGCCTTCAGGATGTCTCTCCGCTGCTCGACGATCGTCTCCGTGCTGCCTGTCGACACGGAATCGGGCTGCTCACCCACCTCCAGTCGTTGTGGATGATCGGGCGTCGCGGCCAGCTCGGTGTTGTCGCCTGCGGGGCGGGCATCGATGCGAAGCGGGCTGACGACGGAGGCGACAGTGTCACTCGGGTCGCCGAGCTGCGCGCGGGCCACCGACTCGAAGATCTCGCCGTCGGCGCGCACGAGATCGCGTTCTCGCTCATTGCCACAGCCGGCGACCGCGACGAGCGCGAACATCGAAAGCCAGCGCAGGCTCAAGCTCTGGATACCTTTCATCAGAGACCATGACCGCAGATTCAAGGCCCTTCCCCATCCCTTCGTCAATCCGGCACCGGTGACACGCGACGGCTCACGCACTTCGCACTACGACTTCGAGCTGCCGCTGGATCGGATCGCGCAATTCCCCTCGGGCCAGCGCGGCGAAAGCCGCTTGATGGTCGTCGATCGCTCGACGGGTGACATCACCCACCGCCAGTTTGCCGATCTGGAGCAGCTCATTCCGGCGGGAGACGCGATAGTTGTCAACACCACGCGCGTTTTCCGCGCGCGTCTTCTCGGTCTTCGCGACAACGGCACGCCTGCGGAGATTCTCCTGCTGCGGTCGCTGGGTGATTCGACGTGGGAGGCGATGGTTCATCCGGGTGGCAAGCTCAAACCGGGACGGGTAGTCACCATCGCCGAGGATTTCGAGGTCGAAATATTATCGACGACGGAGCGTCGGACCCGGGTGGTCCGGCTCAACTCGCACGTTCCGATCGACGAAGCGATCCAGAAGTACGGGCACGTTCCGTTACCCCCGTACATCGCTCGCGCAGACGAGGCTGACGACGCCGAGCGTTACCAGACGGTGTACGCGCGGGAGAGCGGGTCGGTGGCGGCACCGACAGCGGGGTTGCATTTCACGCCCGAATTGCTGGATCGACTCTCGGCGAAGGGAGTGAAGCGCGCGGATGTCGTCCTGCACGTCGGCGCCGGGACGTTCAAGCCGGTCGACACCGAGCATCCGGCGGATCACGTGATGCACGAGGAGTCGTACGTCGTTCCAGCGCGGACGGCCGAGATACTCAACGAAACGCGCGCAGCGGGCGGAAAGATATGGGCGGTGGGGACGACCAGTGTGCGCACGCTCGAGTCAGCGGTCGGGGAAGACGGCTTGTTCCGCGAGGTGTCGGCGGATACCCGCATCTTCATTCGGCCGCCGTATGAGTTCCGGGCGGTGGATCGGCTGATCACCAATTTTCATTTGCCGCGGTCGACTCTGATCATGCTGGTCGCGGCTTTCGCGGGTTATGAGCTCACCATGCGCGCGTACGACGAGGCGGTTGCTGAGCGGTACCGGCTGTACTCGTATGGGGATGCGATGGTGGTTCTTGGAGACTGAGTGGTTGTGAGACCCGTCCACTCACATCTCCAGACCTGCGTCAGGATAATCGGCCTCCACGGTCGTCCTCTCCCACGCGTCAAAATCCCTTTTGAGAATCTCGAGTTTCCCGCGCGCACCCTTGAGCGCCGCCTTTCCGAGCAACAATCGCAACGGAGGATTCGGCGATTCGACTGCGGCGATGATTGCTGCCGCCGCGCGCACCGGATCGCCGGGCTGCCTGCCGCTGTACTGACGAAGGTTGCCCACGTTCTTCCCCGCCGTGTCCGCGTAGTCGGGAATTGACTCCTTCCGCTCGCCGGCCGACCGTCCGGCCCAGTCGGTGCGGAACCCGCTCGGCTCGACGATGGTGACTCGTATGCCGAGCGGCTCCGTCTCGAGCGCCAGTGATTCGGAGAATCCCTCGACAGCGTACTTGGTGGCGTTGTAGTAGGCGAGCGCCGGGAAGCTCCTCAGCCCGCCGATGGACGAGATATTCACGATGTGTCCGCTGCGCTGCCGCCGCATCGTGGGAAGGACGGCGCGCGTCATGCGCGACAGCCCGAAGAAGTTGATCTCGAACATCCGCCGGACTTCTTCTTCCTCGCTCTCCTCCACCGCGCCGAAGTAGCCGATGCCCGCATTGTTCACCAGCACGTCGATCCGCCCAAAACGCTTCTCGGCGCTCCTGGTCGCGGCATCGACTTCGACCGGGTCGGTGACGTCGAGCTCGAGGACCAGGGCGCGATCCTCGTGTCCCCTCGCAATATCCTCGGCTTTCGCGGGATCGCGCGCGGTGACAACCGCGCGGTAGCCGCGATCGAGGACCAGCTTGGCCAGCTCGCGGCCGAAGCCGGTGGAGCAGCCGGTGATGAACCACACTTTTTCATTTGGCACGTTCGTCGTCCTCGGAGCTGTCATGCTACAGTATCGCCGATTCGCGGCGCTGACGTGAAGCCCACTACCTGCCTAGCTTCATGGCAATGTGCTTCACCTTCGAGATCGCAGGGACACTCGGCTCCGCTCGCGCCGCCGTTTTCACGACGCCCCACGGCCCTGTCGAGACACCGGCCTTCATGCCGGTCGGCACTCTCGCCACTGTGAAAGCGCTCGATCCCCAGGACCTGGTGCAAATGGGCGCGTCGATGATACTCGGCAACGCCTACCACCTCCACCTCCGCCCCGGCGACGAGCTTGTCCGCGAGATGGGCGGCCTCCACGCTTTCATGCGCTGGGACCGCCCGATTCTCACCGACTCCGGCGGCTTTCAGGTCTTCTCGCTCGCCCAGCTTCGCACCATCAACGAGGACGGCGTCGAATTCCAGTCGCACATCGACGGATCGCGCCGCTTCTTCACCCCCGAGAGCGTGATGGCCATCGAGCGCAACCTCGGCGCCGACGTCATCATGCAATTCGATCACGTCATCCCCGGCCAATCCGACGAGACGTCTGCTCGTGATGCCAGCGACCGCAGCATCCGCTGGCTTCAACGCTGTCTGACCGAGCTGCAACGCCTGCAGAAGACCTCCTCGCCTGACCCCATCTCGCACCCCGCCCCCCGCATCCCGCATCCCGCATCCCGCATCCCCCATCTCGACCAGGCACTCTTTCCGATAGTTCAGGGCGGCATCCACTCCCACCTGCGTCGCGAAGCGGCCGAGTCGATCAGATCGATGCACGACTGGCCCGGCTTCGGCGTCGGCGGACTCTCGGTCGGCGAAGAAAAAGACGCGATGTACGAGATGATCGAAGTCGTCGACGAAGCTCTCCCCAAAACCCATCCGCGGTACCTCATGGGCGTCGGCTTCCCCGAGGATCTCGTAGAGGGCATCCGGCGAGGCATCGATCTGTTCGATTGCGTCGCGCCGACACGGATGGGACGGAACGGCGCCGTCTTTACCCACGACGGACGTCTGAACATCAAGCGTACCGAGTACCGCAACGATCCGCGCCCGCTCGATTCCGACTGCGACTGCTCGGCGTGCTCCAGATTCACCCGGGCCTACATCAGACATTTGTTCGTGTCCGACGAGATACTCGGACTGCGCCTACTCTCTCTGCACAATGTACATTTCCTGCTGTCGCTGGCACGCGCCGCGCGTCAGTCGATACTGAACGGCGATTTCGATTCCTGGGCCCGCAACTGGCTTTCCCGCTATCGCAGCGCAGCACCGCTCGCAGTCTGATCACGACACACTCCCGATCTTCACCAAATGCCAAGCAATCCAATTCTGGGCTCCATTTTCATGTATGGGGCGATCTTCGCGATCTTCTACTTCATTCTCATCAGGCCGCAGGCCAACCAGCGAAAGCAGCACGACGAGCTGGTGCGCAACCTGAAGAAGGGCGATGAGATCGTGACCAACGGCGGCCTCGTCGGCGAAGTGATCTTCATCAAGGAACGCGGCGGCGACGACAAGAACAGCAGCCTCGAGGATCGCGTCACCATCAAGTCCGGCGAGACCCGCGTCATCATCGAGCGCGGCAGGATCGCCAAAATAAATCGGCCAGCCTCGGCTTCAGCGTCCAGCTAGAACTCGGGGATGAGCATCCTCGACATCCGGGTGCTGGGCGACCCGGTTCTCCGCAAACCCACCAGGCCCGTCACCGAGATCACCGACGAGCTGCGTAGGCTCATCGCCGACATGTTCGAGACGATGTACGCCGCCGAGGGGATCGGTCTGGCCGCACCGCAAATCGGACGCACGGAAAGGCTCGCGGTGGTCGACGTCGATGGCGCGAAATTCACGCTGATCAACCCGATCATTCTCAGCCAGGACGGCGCGAATGAGAAAGCCGAAGAAGGATGCCTGTCGATTCCCGACATCTACGGCGACGTCGAGCGGCCGGGGACCGTGACCATCCGCGCCACCAACGAATCCGGCGAAGAATTCGAGGCAACCGGAAATGAGTTACTCGGGCGGTGCTTTCAGCATGAGATCGATCATCTCGATGGCAAGCTCTTCATCGATTATCTGAGCCCGCTCAAGCGCCGATCCGCGATGTCCAAGTGGGAGAAAGGAAAGGCCGACTACCCCGGATTCATAAGGAAGGTGCGCACCGAGACGAAGGGCGAGCACCATCACGAGACGGAGATGTAGTGCGCGTCGTATTCTGGGGAACGCCGGAATTCGCTGCGCCGACTCTGCGCGCGCTGCTTGGTGAAGGGTTCGACGTCGTTGGAGTGGTCACTCAGCCGGATAAGCCGCAGGGCCGCTCGCGACAGATCATTCCGTCGCCCGTGAAGCAGATCGCCCTCGAGGAGGAGCTCGAGATCTTTCAGCCGAAGAACGCAAAGGATCCCGAGCTCTATGAGGCACTCTCCGGACTGAAGCCGGACATCTCGGTAGTGGTGGCGTACGGCCACATCCTCCCGATGAAGATCATCGATCTGCCGGAAATGGGGACGCTCAACATTCACGCGTCCCTGTTGCCGGTGCTGCGCGGCGCGGCGCCGATCCAGGCAGCGATCCAGCAGGGTCACATCGAGACCGGAATAACGGTGATGCGCGTGGTCCCGGCCCTGGACGCCGGTCCGATGATTCTCCAGGCCGAGGTTCCGATTCTGGAGGATGAGACCTACGGCGAGCTGGTGGTGCGTCTGTCAGAGCTCGGCGCGCTCACGCTCATCGAGGCGCTGACTCTCATCTCGATCGGCGAGGGAAAAGAGACACCGCAGGATGACTCGCGAGCGACCTACGCTCCCAAAATCAATCGCGAGTCGTCGCGCATCGATTGGAGGGCCAGTGCCCTCGAGATCTCGCGCAAGATCCGGGCGTTCGACCCGAAGCCGGGCGCGTTCACGAAGACACCAAAGGGCGACGTGAAGATGTTCGGCCCGAAAGTCATGGACGGCATCAAGGGAAAACCGGGCGAGGTCCTCAAGACCACGGGCGAGCTGGTGGTCGCATGCGGCATCGATGCTCTCCGTATCACCGAGGTCCAGCCGTCCGGTAAGGCGCGGATGACGGTGCACGAGTGGATTCGCGGCCGCGGCACCGAGTCCGGCGACATCTACGGCAGCCCGGAGTGACAGCTCCTCCGGTAAAGGCGCCGATGGACGCGCTTCCCGTCGTCCACGCCGTCACCAACGACGAGATCATGCTTCGTCCGGGCTTCATCAGGAAGGCGATGTCCGTGATGCGGGTGCTCGGCGACAAGGGAGCCATTCACATCCGGTCGCAGCTCCTCGACTCGCCGACCCTCTACTCGCTGACGCTGGCACTCCTCGAGCTCCATGAGCAGACGAAATGCTGGTGCATCGTAAACGACCGGGTCGACATCGCGCTTGCCTGCGGAGTGCAGGGAGTCCAGCTGACCCACAAGTCGATTTCCGTTCCTGATGTCCAGCGGATCGCCCCCGCGCTGAGGATTGGCGCCAGCGTTCACTCCCCCGACGAGGCGCGCGACGCCGAACAGGCTGGTGCGGACTGGTGTGTGGCTGGGCACGTCTTCGAGACCCCGACCCACCCCGACCTCCCGCGCCGCGAGAGCAATTTCATCGCAGATGTGGTCGCCGTGGTCGGATTCCCGGTGATCGCCATCGGGGGCATCCGACCGGAGCACGTGCGATCGCTTGTTCATCGCGGGGCTCATGGCATCGCCGCGATTCGGGGAATCTGGAACGATGAGAATTCCGAACTAGCCGCAAGCCGCTATCTTTCACAGGTATGATGCAGCTTCGCCGTTTGGCAAAGCGTTCTCAATCTTACGGGTAAGCAGGCAAGCACCTTGGTAATAGCGGCCACTCCCGACGAACTCGCTCTGATCGTCAATGGCGCCGAGCGGCGGATTCCCGCCGGTTGGACGCTGGCGGATCTTCTTGCCTCCCTCGCGCTCGACGCGCGGACAGTCGTCATCGAGCGCAACGGAATAATTCTGCGCGACCGGGCATCCTTCGCGAAGTTGGAGCTTGCAGCCGACGATTCCATCGAGATCGTCCACTTCGTAGGCGGAGGCTGAGCCAGTGGCGCACGCCGATCTGATTTCTCCGATTACTCTGAGCGACCCGCAGCCTTTCACCATCGCGGGCCGCGAGTTTCGCTCACGCCTGATGGTGGGCACGGGCAAGTACGCGTCCAACGCGCAGATGATCGAGGCGATCGAGGCATCGGGTGCGGAAGTCGTGACCGTCGCTGTGCGTCGGGTGGATCTCGACCGGTCCAGGGACGAGGCGATCCTGCACCATCTCGATCCGGATCAGTACTTCCTGCTGGCAAACACTGCCGGGTGCTTCAATGCCACCGACGCGATTCGCTACGCTCGTCTGGCGCGCGCGGCCGGATTCAACGAATGGGTGAAGCTCGAGGTCATCGGCGATCAGCAGACCCTGCTGCCGGATACCGCTGGTCTTCTCGAAGCAACGAAGACTCTGGTTGAAGAAGGCTTCAAGGTTCTCGCATACACCAACGAAGATCTCATCACCGCTCTTCGACTGGAGGATGCCGGCGCGGTCGCCGTGATGCCGCTCGCGTCGCCGATCGGATCAGGTCTGGGGATGCTCAATCCTTACGCCATCCGCACCATCAAACAGCGGCTCTCGGTGCCAGTGATAGTCGATGCCGGTGTAGGTACTGCGTCCGACGCTTGCATCGTGATGGAGCAGGGTGTCGATGGAATCCTGATGAACACTGGAATTGCCGCCGCAAAGGAGCCGGTCCGCATGGCGATGGCGATGAGAGCCGCGGTGGAGTCGGGACGGAACGCGTATCTCGCGGGCAGGATGCCGAAGCGTGAGGTCGCGGTGCCGTCTTCACCGACTGCGGGAATGCTGGGATCATGAACGCGACCGCAACAACCATCGGCGGCGTCACTGCCGCGCGCGCGGTGGCCGCCGAGGTCTGCGTCGATCTGCGTCGCGGCGAGTTTCTCGACCAGTCCTTCGAGCGACGGATTGGTCCGCTCGACGCGCGTGATCGACGCTGGACCCGCGAGCTCGTCTATGGGATGCTTCGCCATCGCGCCATCATCGATGCGATTCTGTCGGAGCGGGTGCGCGGCGGTCTCGTTCGTCTCGACCCGGACGTCATCGATCTGCTCCGGCTCGGCGTTTACCAGCTGCTCTACATGGGAAGCGTTCCGGCTTACGCTGCTATCGCTCAGACCGTGGAGCTCGCCAAGCGCAGACACGGACTCGGCGCCAGCAAGCTCGTCAACGCCGTTCTCCGACGCACCGACCGCGAGCGCGAGCAGCTCACTCCAGCGACGCCGGGCGACGCAATCGAAGCGCTCGCCCTGAAGTATTCGCATCCACGCTGGCTGATCGCGCGTTGGGTCGAGCGGTGGGGCGAGCAGGACACCGAGCGACTCCTGACGCTCAACAACGCCGAGGCGCCGATCGTGATTCGTCCGTTCGGAATCGTGCGCGAGCAGCTCGAGGCGACGATGGAGGCGGCGGGCGTACACGTCGCCGAAGCGCCTTACGCGCGCGACAGCATCGCCATTTCCGGCGGAACGACATTCACCGAGCTTGGTGCGTTCAAGAAAGGACTGTTCTTCGTCCAGGACCCGGCGGCTACGCTGGTGACCCAATACGCAGCGGTGCCCGAGGGATCAACGGTCGCTGATTTATGCGCGGCTCCCGGCGGAAAGGCGCTGGAGCTTTCGCGAAGCGCGGGGAAGGTGGTCGCCAGCGATAAATCCTTTGGACGTCTGCAGAGACTGATCGCAAATCAGCGCCGCCTGGAAAGCGTCAACCTGTTGCCGATGGTCGGCGACGCGCGAAATCCCGCGATCTCGCCGGTGGATGTCGTTCTCATCGATGTGCCGTGCACCGGGACCGGGACGTTCCGCCGTCATCCCGACGCCCGGTGGCGGATCAAGGTGTCCGACATCGCGGTGATGTCCGCGCTGCAGAAGCAGATCGTCCGCGCCGCGGCTGCCGTCGTGAAAAAGGGCGGCCTCCTCATCTACAGCACTTGCTCGCTCGAGCCCGAGGAAAACGACGCACAAGTGGACTCGTTCCTTTCCGAGAATCTGAATTTCGTGCTGGAGCCGCCGGTGGAAGGCACAGTCGCACCGGAGCTGGTCGACGGTGGACGGCTGCGCGTTCTTCCGCACCGTCACGGAACCGATGGGGCTTTCGCCGCGCGATTGCGCAGGGTCAGCTAGATGAACTGGCGCGCGCTGCCGAGGCGTGCGTTTCCATATCTGATTGCTGCGGCGGGAGGGTTTCTTCTCTCGTACACCGCGATATTCCTGTTCGCCTTCCCGGCAGAAGTGCTTCCCGACGACGGCATCCTTCCCAATGTCGTCGGCAAGACCTACGAGGATGCCGCCGCCCTTCTGCAAAAGGCTGGATTCTCGGCGCAGCAGGGAGAATCACGTTTTCACAAATCGATTCCCGCCAACATTGTCCTCCAGGAGGACCCACCTGCCGGCAGCAGGCAGAAGCGCGGGACGAATGTGGTGCTCGCGCTGAGCGCGGGTCAGCGGACCGCGGAAGTTCCGGTGACCACCAACATGTCGCAGCAGCAGGCGCGCATCGCCATCGAGAACACGGGTCTTACTCTCGGAAACGTCAGCGAGCAGCTCGCGGAGCAGCCACGCGGACTCGTCATCGCCACATCGCCGCCGGCTGGAACCCAGGTGCAGCTGCCAGGATCAGTAGACATCGTGCTCAGCAAAGGACCGGCGACGGTGCAAATGCCTGATCTGTTCGGTCGCAGCGCCGGCGAAGCGCGCTCGATGATCGAGCAGCTCGGACTGAGGATCGCGGGGATGTCGCGTGACACCAGCTCGCTCCAGCCGGAGAATACAGTTATTCGGCAGCTGCCGGCTGCTGGTCAGTCGATATCCGCAGGCGGGCCGGTGAGTCTCACGGTCTCGCACTTCCCTCCACCGCCGTCGATCAGGATCGACACCGGAATCACTGCGCCGCCGCCATCGACGTCGCCGCCCAATCGCGAATGAGCGTTCGGATCGCTCCGTCAATTCTCAGTGCGGACCTGGCGAGGCTCGGCGACGAGATCGCGATGCTCGAGGCGGGTGGCGCCGACTGGATTCACATCGATGTCATGGATGGGCGCTTCGTTCCGAACCTTACGTTCGGCGCGAAGGTGATCGAGTCGGTGCGGAAGCTCACTGAGCTGCCTCTGGATGTGCACCTGATGGTGGTCGAGCCCGAGAATTACTTCGATGACTTCGCCGCGGCCGGCGCGAACGGGATGTCTATTCACACGGAGGTCTCGCCTCACCTGCAGCGCCAGCTCAATCGCATCCGCGAGCTCGGCTGCCGCGCGGGGGCCGTTGTGAATCCGGCGACTCCGTTGACATCGGTCAGTGAGGTGCTGAACGACATCGACCTGCTGTTGGTGATGACGGTAAACCCGGGCTTCGGTGGCCAGAAATTCATCAAGGGCTCCGTCGACAAGGTTCAACGTGCGCGGCAGATGCTGGCCGCGGGAGGCAGCGACGCCCTGCTCGAGGTCGATGGCGGCATCGACCGCAAGACAATCCGATCGGTGTGGGAGGCCGGCGCGAATACTTTCGTCGCCGGCAACGCAATCTTCGCGGCAAAGGATCCGCAGGCGGAGATCGCCGAGCTCCGCAAGCGCTGTACGGCCCAGGCATGACAGGCAGGCAACAGCTCGCCATCGGCGCGCTTGTCGTCGGTATCGTCGGCGCCGTGGCGTTCAGCGCGACGCACTATCTCCGTCACGAGCTCTTCCCCGTCGAGCTGGGGAGCAAAGCGCCCGGTTTCACGGCCAGCACTCTCGACTCGGTTCCGAGGCAGAAAACTCTCGCCGATTACCGGGGGCAGGTGTTGATGCTCAACGTCTGGGCGACGTGGTGCCTGCCCTGCCGCGTGGAGATGCCGAGCATCGAGGCGCTGCACAAGGCATACGGTCCGAAGGGGCTGAAGATCGTCGCCGTCAGCATCGACGATCCGGGAACGGAGCCGGCCATTCGCGCCTTCGCGCAACAGTATGGGCTCACCTTCGAGATCCTCCATGATGCCCAGGGCAAGATCACCGAGGCGTACGACATCACCGGTTATCCCGAGACCTTCATCGTCGGCAAGGATGGCGTGATCCGCAAAAAGCTGATGAGTGCGACCGATTGGAATTCTCCGGATGCGCGCGCCCTCGTCGAGCGACTTCTCAGCGAGCGCACCGAATGAAAGGCGGGATGCGGGATGCGGGACGCGGGAAGCGATGACGCGGATTCTGGGCATTGAGACCTCGTGCGACGAGACGTCGGCCGCCGTCCTCGAAGGGACCGGCGACGCGGTTGAACAGAAATCGCTGGTCATCCTCTCACAGGACGTCCATCGGGTTTTCGGCGGCGTCGTTCCGGAGATCGCGTCACGCGCGCATCTCACCAGTATCGTGCCCGTAGTGGACCGAGCGCTGAGCGAAGCCGGGACGACACTCAATGATCTCGACGCCATCGCCGTCACCAATACGCCCGGCCTCGTCGGCGCGTTACTGGTGGGCGTCAGCTACGGAAAGGCGCTCGCCTTCTCGCGCGGCATTCCGCTGCTCGGCGTTCACCACATGGAAGGTCATCTCTTCGCGGCCGCTCTCGAGCACCGCGACGCTGTTCCGCCTTTCACCGCGCTCCTCATCTCGGGCGGCCACACGCTCCTTCTCGACGTTGAAGCGTGGGGCAAATACCGGCTGCTCGGCGCGACGCGCGACGATGCAGCGGGCGAAGCGTTCGATAAGGTCGCCAAGCTGCTTGGTCTTCCCTACCCGGGCGGCAGATATGTCGAGCAGCTCGCCGCAACCGG
>DATBXT010000064.1:0-4088 GCA_036514115.1 Gemmatimonadaceae bacterium | reverse complement strand
GCCGAGGCGGTAAACCGAATCCTCACGACCTACGGTCGCGGCGGTCTCCGTATGTATTTCGAACGTGGCGGACGGATCTACGCCACCGAATTCAGCCTCCAGTAGTGTCCACGACCCGGTACAGCTCGCCGCTGGCAGAGCGATACGCATCGGATGCGATGCTGGAGCTGTGGTCTCCTGCCACGCGTCACGGCCTTTGGCGCCGTTTGTGGCTTTCCCTCGCTGAATCAGAGCGCGAGCTCGGAGTTGAAATCCCGGATGAAGCCATCCGGCAGATGCGGGCGCATCTGGACGACATCGATTTCGGCGCCGTCGCATCATACGAGAAGAGGTTCCGCCACGACGTAATGGCACACGTTCACGCTTTTGGTGACGCCGCCCCCGCGGCCAAAGCGTTTATCCATCTGGGCGCCACCAGCGCGTTCGTCACCGACAACGCGGATCTCATCCTGATGCGGAGTGGACTCGACATTCTCCGCGGCCGCGTTCTCGGCGTCCTGCGATCGCTCGCGGCGTTCGCCGAGAAGTGGCGGGATCAGCCGACGCTTGGTTACACCCATCTTCAGCCCGCGCAGCTCACCACCGTCGGCAAGCGCGCGACGCTCTGGATGCAGGACCTCGTGCTCGACCTGGCAGATCTCGATTACCGTCGTCGAACGCTTCCCTTCCGCGGCGTCAAGGGAACGACGGGTACTCAGGCGAGCTTCCTGGAGATCTTCGAGGGCGATCACGAGAAGGTGAGGCGTCTCGACCGCCTCGTGACGGCAAAGATGTCCTTCGCTGCTCCACTGCCAGTGACAGGTCAGACCTACACCCGCAAGCTCGATGCATTCGTGCTTGGGGTTGTTGCCGGAATCGCGGCGAGCGCGGCAAAGTTCAGCAGCGACATTCGGATGCTGCAGTCGTTCGGTGAGATCGAGGAACCGTTCGAGGCCGAGCAGGTTGGTTCGTCTGCGATGGCGTACAAGCGCAATCCAATGCGCGCCGAGCGAATCTCGTCGCTGGCGCGTTTCGTCAACTCGCTGGAGAGCAACGCGAACCAAACCCATTCGGTGCAGTATTTCGAGCGCACACTCGACGACAGCGCAAATCGGCGTCTGGTGATTCCCGAAATGTTCCTCGCCACCGATGCGATCCTGCTTTTGATGGGCAACATCGCGCGTGGGCTCGAGGTGCATCCGGCGGTTATTGGGCGCCGCGTTGCGGCGGAGCTGCCCTTCATGGCAACCGAGGAGCTGATCGTTCGCGCCGTTCGCGGCGGCGGTGATAGACAGGTCGCGCACGAAACGATCAGAAAACACAGTCAGGCCGCCGCAAAGGCAATGAAGGACGGCGTCGCAACCAATGACCTTCTCTCGCGTCTGGCGGGCGATAAGTCGTTTGGTGTCGAGCTCAAGGAAATGGAAGGCGCTCTCAAGCCCGAACGATTCGTCGGACGTGCGCCGGAACAGGTCGACGAGTTCCTTCGCGATGTGGTGACTCCGCTCTTTGCCGGCGAGACCGCCCACTCAGACCGGGTCGAGGAGCTCAAGGTCTGATGCTGATGGAGACCAGCTCGCTGCCGCTCAAGGCATTCCGCCGCGGGAAAGTGCGCGACGTCTACGAGGTCGATGCCGAACGCCTGCTGCTCGTCGCCACTGATCGAGTGAGCGCGTTTGACGTGGTGATGAACGAGACGATTCCGCACAAGGGCGCGGTACTCACCCAGATCACTGCCTGGTGGCTGCGTCAGCTGGAGCCGACCATCAAGCACCACATGTTATCTGCCAATACGTCCGAGATCGTCCGCGACGTTCCCGCGCTGCGTGATCACGAGCAGGAGCTGGCGGGCCGCGCAATGCTCTGTCGAAGATCCAACGTTTTTCCGATCGAGTGCGTGGTCCGGGGCTACCTGTCCGGTTCGGCGTGGAAAGAGTACCGGGAGAGCGGTACTCTCGCCGGAGAGCGGCTCGCGAGTGGCCTCCGCGAATCGGACCCGCTCGATCCGCCGATCTTCAGTCCGGCAACCAAAGCCGACGAAGGTCACGACGAAAACATCACCATCGATCGGATGCGCTCCGTCGTGGGAAAAGTGGCCGCCGACGAGCTGGAGCGTTTATCGCGCGCGATCTACGAATCCGGGCGCCGCATCGCCGGCGAGCGCGGCATCATCATCGCCGATACGAAGTTCGAATTTGGAAGCGTCGACGCCACTGGGAGAAACCCCCAGCCAACTGTTATATTAGTGGATGAAGTGCTCACGCCCGACAGCTCGCGTTTCTGGCCTGCTGACCGTTATGAGCCGGGGCACGCGCAGCCCAGCTTCGACAAGCAGCCGCTCCGCGATTATCTCGACGCGGAAAAACGGGCTGGAAGGTGGGATGGCAATTATCCTCCGCCACCACTTCCGCAAGACGTGATCGACGCAACCAGCGCACGCTACCTCGACATCTACCGTCGCCTGACGGGACACACTCTCGACCCAAACGGAACAATTTGAACTTCGCACGCGAAGGCCTCGTCTTCATTGCAATTGCCGCCGTAATCGCGATCGGCGCATTCGGGTTCGCAATCAGCAGGCGCTCGTGGGGGCTTTGGCTCGCTGCCTTCGTGTTGCTCCTGCTCGCACTCTGGGTCGCCTACTTCTTCCGAGATCCGGAGAGAACCGGTGAGCGCGGCGCCGCTCTTGTCGTGTCGCCGGCCGACGGGAAGCTGATCATGATCACCGAGGTGGACGAGCCGAGTTTCCTCAAGGGTCGCGCCCTCAGACTCTCGATCTTCATGAATGTCTTCAACGTGCACGTCAACCGTTATCCGGTGGACGGCGCTGTCGAATACGTCCACTACAACGAGGGAAAGTTCTTCAACGCCGCTGCGGAGAAGTCGAGTCTCGAGAACGAGCAGATGTCCGTCGGGATCGACAACGGTCGGTACCGCGTGCTGGTTCGTCAGATCGCAGGCCTGATCGCGCGACGCATCGTCACCTATAGCAAGGTCGGGCAGCACGTCAAACAAGGCGACCGGATGGGAATGATCCGATTCGGTTCACGTGTCGATGTCTTCCTCCCCGTGGGCTCGAAGATCATCGCCAAGCTCGGTGACGTGACGACAGCTGGCGTCACGATTCTCTCAGAGCTGCCGAAGTGATAATCGCGCCCGACCGAAGCCAGCGACCCAGAGACGTCCCTAACCCGCCGAGGCGGGGTGTGATCATTCTGCCGAACGGCTTCACGCTCGCCAGCCTCTTCTTCGGGATGTTCGCCGTCGTCGCTGCATCACGCACAGAGTTCGATACCGCGGGTCTCTACATCGTCTTCGGCGGGCTTTGCGACGCGCTCGACGGACGGGTCGCTCGCGCGACCGGCACAGGCTCGAGATTCGGATCGGAGCTCGACTCCCTCGTCGACGCCATCACTTTCGGATTTGCGCCGGCGATGATCATGTACTTCGCCGTCCTCAACCGAAACGGCTGGGACTGGATCTTCGCCTTCATCTTCACAGCATGCGCGGTGATCAGGCTGGCGCGTTTCAACGTCGAGCAAGCCGGTCGCGCCAAGAAATATTTTCACGGCCTACCCAGTCCCGCCGCGGGAATGACGCTGGCGACCTATTACTGGTTCAGCCAGACTCCGCTCTACAACCAGACCGTCGTCGGTGATCTCAACTGGACCACTGGATTGCGCGGGCTCATGATGGTGCTCGCGTTTCTGATGATCAGTAACGTGTCCTACCCCGCCGTCCCCACAGTCGGATTCAGGAAGATCAGCGAGATACTCGGCACCCTGGCCGTCGTCGGCACTTTCATCGGCGTGCTGTTCCTGCGGAAGGAATTTTATTTTCCGGCTCTCATCTGTTACGTGCTTTACGGTCTGGCGAAGACTGTGATCTTCGGTCTGCTCGACAGGCGTCCGCGCGGCGACTCGCCCGTGATCGACGACGAAGAGCCGTTGCTGCTAGCCGCCGCCGGGGTTGTAGAGCCGGCGAACGAGCTTGCGCGTCAGCAGCGTCATCGCCGAAGAAGACGCCGCCGCCCCCCCGGTTCCGGTGACTCGGGACGCGGGCCTGGAGGATTTCCTCCACCGAGCGGGCCCCCCGGAGGAGTGTCCTGA
>DATBXT010000063.1:0-2000 GCA_036514115.1 Gemmatimonadaceae bacterium | reverse complement strand
CACCAGTGTCGATGCAAACAATCCCCAGCCGAAAATCCCGAGAAAGGCTACCATCGTTCCGGACTTCTGCGCAGTGACGGCGGCGGCGACCGCAATCAGAATGGTCGAGATTCTTCCCCACTTGAGTTCGTTGTCTACTCTCCGCCCAAGGGCAACCGGCAAATCGTGAGTGATGATGGCGGCGCCGATGTTCAGGAATGAGTTGGCGGCACTCATGGTTGCAGCGGCAACACCGGAAAAGACGAGCGCTGCCAGTACGATTGGCGTGACGTTGAGGAGCAGGGTTGGCGTGGCTTGATCCGGACTGGCGAGTGGTGCGAGCCGACCGTCGAGAACGAATGCCTTCACACCGACGCCGACGCTGAAATACAACAGCAGGACGAGTACGAGTCCGAGGGTCTTCAGCAGCGGATACCATTTGAGCTGGAGCGGATCGCGAAGCATGTAGTACTTGTGCACAGCGTGTGGCTGGCCAAGCGATCCCATCGAGAACACGAAGAAAAAGGACAGCGCCGCGAGCGGTGTTATCCGGCCCCACGGGCCGAGAAAAGCAGCATCACGCGAAAGTATCGAACGCGAGATCTCACCGAGACCGCCGCCAAATCCGAGCACGAACAGAAAGACGAGGACAGACGCCACAGCCATCAGCGTGCCCTGAAACACATCGTTGTAGATGCCGGCGAGAATTCCGCCCGCCGCCGAGTAGGCGAGCGTGATACCCATACCGATCCAGATCCCCCAGCCGAGACCGACTCCGAAGATGGCATTGATGACCACGCCCATTGCCAGAGCGTTGGTCGCCATGTATCCGACGATGCCCACGATGATTGCCACCGCCGACAGTCCCTGTGCAAACCGGGATTTGTAGCGCGCGCCGATCGCGTCGGGTATGGTGATCAGTCGCCGGACCTCAGCGAGGAGTCGCATCCGCTTCGCCAGAACCCACGCACCCATCACGTTCGTAACCGCGGCAGGAAGTACGATGTACATGGCGCCGAGGCCGATCGCGTAGATCAGTCCCGGTCCGCCGATAAAAGCAAAGCCGGACACCGACACGGAGACCGACGCGACCGTGAGGGCAACGAGGCCAATTCCCTTTCCGGCGACGAAAAAATCGTTTGCGGTGCGGGTGCGTCGCGCAGCCCAGACGCTGATGCCAATGATTACCGCGAAGTACAGCAACCCGACCGTGATGACCGCAGGTTGTGCCGCGCTGGGCAGCGCCGTCTGCAGCAGCATGCGGGCCCCGAGTCCCTCGATCATCGCTCCGAACCTTCCGCATCTGTCATGTCGTCCCGCTCGACCAAATCATTGGCGCGCGCGATTGCGCGCACACGCTCGAGATCCGCGGCGGATAGTGTCATCTCCGCAAACGTCATCGCGTAGGCGATCGGCAGGATGATTATCGGGAGCAGGCCAATACCATAGATCACTATGGCGGCGCGTGCGGGCAACCCAAGCCAAAGCTGGCTCAGCGGGCCTTCCGTTGGAGGCAATGCCAGCGCCGCCGCAAAGCCGATCGCCAGAATCAGCATGACCAACGCAAATGGAATTTTGAGTGATCCGATTCCTTTACTCCCGCGTAGCGCTCCCAGAATCATGATCGCGCCCAGAGCGAGAGGAATTCCAAACGCGAGGAGCCACGGCGCCCAGACCGGCGTGCCGGTTCTCGCAAATGCGCCGGCGTAACCGGCGGCGATCGCTGCGATACCGATGAACAGCGTCACGAGCGCTGCACGCCTCGTCATAGGAGAGCGAGAACCGCGAACGTCGCCAGCCAGTGCTCACCCATGTAGTCTCCGGCGACGTGTGGCAGGCTTACGGACAAATGCGTTTCCGCGGCTTCCAGTGCAGCTGCGCGCCGCGGATCATCGGAGGACCAGGCCTGCGCGATCGACCGCCAACACCATGCCCGACTGAGGTTCAGACCATCGAGGTGGGCGATCTTTCCATCGCTGCGATCGCTAACAGTCGCCGGTGTGAACAACGTCGCCGGCTCT
>DATBXT010000062.1:0-8594 GCA_036514115.1 Gemmatimonadaceae bacterium | reverse complement strand
GATCCCGCTGAACGAAATGGACCAGCCGGCGTCGAGCGCGTGTCGAGCCAGAGCGGGAGATCCCGTGTAACAGTGTAAGACGCCCAGGACGCCGGCGGTGTGCGCCTCGCTTATCATGCCGCGCGTGTCCTCCTCGGCGTCGCGGGTGTGGACGATGAGCGGCTTATGCATTTCGGCCGCCAGGTCTATCTGGGCCGCGAAAGCGGCGCGCTGCCGGCCGCGCGGCGAATTATCGTAGTGGTAGTCGAGCCCGCATTCGCCGACGGCAACGGCGGATTCCCGCAGCAGCTCACGGAGGCGCGGAACATCGCTACTGGCGTCGAATCCAGCGGCGTCGTGGGGATGGATCCCCGCGGTCGCGAAGACGAAGCCGGGATTATCCGCCGAGTACCGCGCGGCAAGCTCCGCCGCCGCGACCGACTCCCCAACGCACACGATCGCCTTCGCGCCCGCATCGCGGGCGCGCGCGATTACCGCGTCGCGGTCGCCGGTGAACGCTGGGTCCGCGAGGTGGGCGTGGCTGTCGATGAAGTTGGACGCGTACCCGTCTTGCGTGGCCATTTGCGTTCGATCCACAGGAGCACCGGTGCTGCGACGTAAATCGAGCTGAAGGTACCGGTCACGATACCGAAGGCCATCACCCAGGCAAAAGGCCTGATCACTTCACCGGCGAAGATGAGCAGAGCCAGTGTCGACGCGAAGGTCGTGGCGTGTGTTAGCACCGATCGAGGCAGCGTCTCGTTGATCGAGCGGTTGAGTGTCTCGTAAAGAGTCTCCTTCCTTCCCTTCCGAAGATTCTCACGAACGCGATCGAAGATGATGATGGTGTCGTTGAGCGAGTATCCAAGGACGGTGAGCAGGCCGGCCACGACAGTAAGGGAGATCTCGAGATGCATCAGCTTGAGGAACGCAATCGTCGTGAATACGTCGTGGCTGGTTGCAATAACGGCCGCGGCGGCGAAGCGCCACTCGAAGCGGATGGACAGATAAACGAGGGTGATCAGGAACGAGAGGAGAATGGCGATGATCGCACCGCGCTTGAACTCGTCGCCGACGCGTGCGCTGACGGCCTCGGTGCGCTTCACGCTCAGTCCCGCGTCTCCGTACTTCCGCTTCAGAACATTTTCGATGGTGACAGCGATGCTCTCCGCGCCCTTTGCCTGGGACGCTATCGCGGCGGCGTTCTGGACGCGGACGGTGAATTCGGTGTTGGTGCCAAACTGCTGAATCTCCGCGCCCCGAATTCCCGCCTCGTCCAGGGTGGAGCGGATCTCACCGACGTCGGGTGGACGGCTGAACTCGAGCTCCATCAAGGTGCCACCGGTAAACTCGATGCTGTAGTTGGGCGCTTTGACAGCGAGTGACCCCAGGCCCAGCAGGATGAAGGCGATAGTGATCGCCGCCATCACCTTCCACCAGCGGATGAAGTCGTAGTTGGTATCGTGAAGAATTCGAAGCATCAGATGCTCAGTGTTGTCTGGGCTTCGCGCGAGCGATTCAGCCAGATCATGTAGAAGGTTCGAACAACGAAGATCGCTGTGACCATTGACGCGGCGATACCGGCGAGAAGCGTCACCGCGAAGCCGCGAACAGGACCCGAGCCGTACTGATACAGGACCGCGGCTGTCAGCGCGGTGGAAACGTTGGAGTCGACAATCGCGCTCATTGCGTGACGGAAGCCTTCATCGATGGCAGTCCTCACTGTCTTCCCGTGCGCGAGCTCTTCCCGTATTCGCTCGAAGATCAGCACATTGGCGTCGACTGCGATGCCGATAGAAAGCACGAATCCGGCAAGCCCAGGCAGGGTGAGCACCGCACTGAATCCGGCGAGCACGGCGAGGGTGTAGAGGATGTAGAGACCGAGAGCTGCCACTGCCAAAGCACCGGAAAACCGGTAGTAGCCGAGCATGATGAGAACCACGAGCGCGACGGCGATGATACCGGCTGTGATCCCCTTGTGGATCGAGTCGAGGCCCAAGCTGGCCCCGATCTGTCGCGTGTCGGCGATCTTGAGCGGAACGGGAAGCGATCCTGCCCGCAGCACCAGCGCCAGATCCTGCGCGGCCTGAAGATCCTTGCCTCCCATGGTGATCTGGCCGCGCGCGCCAATGGCGCTCTGGATGACGGGCGGCTGGCCCATCACACGTTGATCGAGCACGATCGCCATGAAGTCCTTCACGTGCCGCCCAGTCTCGGCGCGGAAGCGTCGCGCTCCTTCATTGTTCATCGTGAACTCGACGATGTTTCCTTCAGTCGGCGAAGTGTTGGGCTTGGCGTCAGTGAGGTATTCGCCCGTGATAATCGGCTTGGCGTCCAGCACGTAAAAGGGCCGATAAACACGGTTGCCGAGTGCGGTAGTATCGCTCCGCCACCGAATAACTTTCCCGGGCGGCAGAACGTCGATTACCTGCGGCATCGACAGATACTGAGTCACCAGACCAACGTCGCTCTGGGCGACGTAATACTCGCCCGGCATCTGTCCCTGTTGAATGAGCTTGGAGAAGGCGCCCGGACCTCCGGCGGTGCCGCCGGCTGCGGTCGAATCCTTTTTGGTGGAATCGGGCTTCTTCGAGGTATCCGCGGTGAACAGCGACTGAAGTCCCGCGTTTGTGGTGTCCTTCGCGGCCGGCGAGGCGGGCGTGGCCGCCGCGATTCTGGTGTCCTTTAAGGCGGCGTCGATGCGTGGCAGCGACTTTTCCAGCGCCTGGGTCTTGTCGGTTATCTGGAACTCCAGGAACGCCGATTTCTGCACGACATCCTGAGCCCGTCGCGGATCGTCGATTCCGGGAAGCTCGACGATGATGCGATCGTTGCCGACTTTCTGCACCACGGGCTCGGAAACGCCGAACTCGTCGATGCGGTTGCGGACCACCTTGAGCGCGTTGTCGATCGCCTTGCTCTTGTCGGGGACCGCTCCTTTGGACTCGTCGACGTCGAGCGCGAGATACATCCCGCCTTGCAGGTCGAGACCCCGCTTGAGCGGGACCCGCCGGACCGTATCGTAAACAAATTCACCGTTCCGTTTGACCCGCTCGACGACGGTGCGCGGAAATAGCGCCCAGACCGATGCGGCAACCAGACCGAGGATGATGGCGATGCGCCACTTCAGATTCATGCTTCTGTAGGGGGAAAAAGGGGCATTTTGAGACTAGCCTTTAAGGTTATTGGGAGCGCTTAAGAGAGTCAACGCATTTCCTGGCGTCGCGCTCGTCCTGCGCGAGCTGTTTCGCCAACTGATCGGCCGATGCGAACTTCCGCGTTTCCCTGAGCCGCGCGACGAAATCGATCCGCACTTCGGCGCCGTAGAAATCCCCGCTGGTGTCGAAGAGATGAGCTTCCAGCGAGGTCGTGAGATCTCCGAAAGTTGGACGGGGCCCGAGATTCATCATACCACCTATCGGGCCGGCAGGCGTCTGAACTCGCACCGCATAAACTCCTTCGGGCGGGAGAAGCTTCCGCAAAGGTGGCCCGCCCAGATTTAGAGTTGGGAAACCAATGGTGCGACCTCGCTGCTCGCCCTTCACGACCCGGCCACTGACCGAATAAAGTCGTCCAAGCGCTTCGGCTGCGCGGTCCAGATCGCCCCCTGCTATCGCGCGACGAATCGAGGTTGATGAGATCGAATGCCCGTCAGGTCCGGAAACCGGATCAACCACCTCCACGCCGAAGCCGTCACGGCTGCCGAGGGTTTTGAGAACCTCGACGTTCCCGGCGCGCTGGCGGCCGAAACCATGATCGTAGCCGATCAGAAGCTCACGCAGACGGAAGCACCGGCGGAGTATGACCTCGACAAAGTTTTCGGCGGAGTAGGCGGCGAGACGCGGTGTGAACGGAAGCACAGCGAGGTAGTCGATTCCCGTCTCGGCGAGAACCTCCTGTTTCTCATCATGAGTCGTGAGCAGCAACGGAGCGGCGGCGAGATTCACCACCTCCAGGGGATGCGGCTCGAAAGTGACGAGCACGCTTGGGATCTTGAGCGTGCGCGCGCGTTTTACCAAACGCTCCACCACATCCCGGTGCCCGCGGTGGACGCCATCGAAGGTGCCGACGGTTACCACGGTTCCGCTCACGTGCGGCGGCAGGCCCGATTCGTCAGTGAGATAGGCGTCCCTAGGCATCTGCCACGACCCGCAGAACCGTGATCGCGCGGGGACTCGCGGTAAGGCTTTCAAGAGTGGGGGCGTCTTTTACGTCAAACCGACCGACCCGCGTGCGGCGCAGTGACTCCAGATGTGCCGCCGACGACGTGAGCCGGCCCAGATCACGCGCCAGCGAGCGGATGTAGGTGCCACCGCTGCAGGTTATGGTGGCCGCGACGGAGTCATCCTCGAAGCGAATTCCGTCCCAGCTGTATACCTCGACATCAACAGGACGGAGCTCGAGTGGCTCGCCGCGGCGCGCTGCATCGTAAGCGCGGGTGCCATCGACACTTTTCGCAGAGTATGCGGGAGGAATCTGGGAAACCTTGCCGGTCAGTGAAGCAACCGCAGCCTTTATCGCTGCCTGCGCTGGCGCGGCGCCACTCCGAATCACCGTTCCGGTCGAATCGTCGGTGTCCGTTTCGTCGCCGAACTTTATCACGGCCTCGTACACCTTCGGCTCCGTATCGATGAAGGTCGCCAGTCGAGTGGCGCGGCCAAGCAACAAAACCAGTAATCCAGTAGCGAAAGGATCCAGCGTGCCCAGATGTCCTATGCTTCGCTCGCCGTAGATACGTCGCACACACTGAACGACGTCGTGGGAAGTCATTCCGGCCGGTTTGTCTACTAGAAGCAGTCCTTCGACTGGCGTGGAAGGCCCAGTCGCGCGGTCAGACGTCGTCGTTTCCATCGGATGCTGCGGCATCCTGCTTCTTCACGTCTGCCAGCAGCGACTCGATTCGGGCGGCGCGCGCTATGGTGTCGTCCTCCTTGAACTGAATCTCGGGAGCGACTCGAAGCCGGAGGACGCGCGCGACACGCGAGCGGAGGTGAGACGCGACGCTGTCGAGGCCATCAAAGGTCGCCTGCTTCTCCGTCTCGCTTCCAAGCACGCTGACATAGACGCGCGCGTGGCGGAGATCAGGACTCACCTCCGCTGCGGTCACCGTCACGAAACCGACGATGCGCGGATCCTTTGCCGATTCAGTGAGGAATGTGGCAACCTCGACGCGGACCGCCTCGGCGACGCGGTCCGCTCGACGTGTGTTACGCAGAGGCGCCGGCCGCTGACGTAAGGGTGCGCGCCACTTGCTCCTTGCGGTAGCACTCCAGGACATCTCCAACCTTGATGTCGTTGAAGTTCTCGACGCCGATGCCGCACTCGAATCCTTCGCGAACTTCTTTGACGTCGTCCTTGAAGCGCCGGAGGGAGCCGATGGCTCCGTCGTAGATCTCGACGCCGTCGCGAATGACCCGAACCCGGCCCTGGCGGTTGATGACACCGCTCCGCACTGAACAGCCGGCGATGACTCCCATGCGAGGAACCTTGAACAGGTCACGAACTTCGGCCTCGCCGAGCACGACCTCCTTCTCCTCGGGCCGAAGCATGCCTTCGAGGGCCGCACGAACGTCTTCCACGGCCTCATAGATGATCTTGTACAGCTTGATTTCCACACCTTCGCGCTCGGCGGCGGCGCGGGCGTTGTTGTCCGGTCGAACGTGGAAGCCGACGATGATGGCTCCCGATGCGCGGGCAAGCAGGATGTCGCTTTCAGTAATGGCGCCGACCCCACGATGGATGACGTCGACCGACACCTCCTCGTGAGACAGCTGGCCAAGTGAGTCGGCGAGCGCTTCCGCCGGCCCACCCTGATCCGCCTTGATGACAATGCGGAGAATGCGCTTCTGTCCCGGTGCGGTCTGGGACATGAAGTCTTCGAGCGAGACGACACCCTTGGCCGTACGACGGCTCTTCGCTTCTCTGTCGAGTCGCTGCCGGCGCTGCGCGATCTCGCGCGACTCGATCGCATCCTCGACGACGACGAACTGATCGCCGGCCATCGGCACTCCACCAATTCCGAGCACCTGCGCCGGAATTGCCGGCCCAGCTTCCTTGATGTTACGCCCACGCTCGTCGAGCAGCGCTCTCACGCGGCCGGAGTACATACCGCAGATGAAGTCGTCGCCGACGTGGAGCGTCCCGTTGTTGATGAGGATCGTAGCGACCGGCCCCTTGCCCGGGTCGAGCTGAGCTTCGACGACCGCGCCGGTCGCGCCACGATTGGGATTGGCTTTGAGGTCGAGAATCTCCGCCTGGAGCAGAATCTGATCGAGCAGCGAATCGATATTGGTGCCCTTCTTGGCGGAGACCTCACTGGACAGAACGGTGCCGCCAAACTCCTCGAGCACGACACCGTGCTGGAGGAGATCCTGCTTCACCTTCATCGGGTTCGCGCCCGGCACGTCGATCTTGTTGATCGCTACGATCATCGGCACGCCGGCGTTCTTCGCGTGCGAAATGGCCTCAATAGTTTGCGGCATTACCTGATCGTCGGCCGCAACGACCAGCACGACGATGTCCGTCACCTGTGCGCCTCGCGCACGCATGGCGGTGAACGCTTCGTGGCCAGGTGTATCGAGGAACGTGATGTGCTTTCCGCCGGGAAGAGAGACGTGATACGCGCCAATGTGCTGGGTGATACCACCCGACTCACCGGCTACGACGTTGGATTTCCGGATATAATCGAGCAGCGACGTCTTTCCGTGGTCGACGTGACCCATGATGGTGACGACAGGCGGACGCGACTCCAGCTGCTCCGCGGTGTCGTCTGGTGTAGCAGTCGCGTTCAGGTCGGCCGCGTACTCCTCTTCCTTCACTGCCTGGAATCCGAACTCGCCCGCGATCAGCTCGATCTGATCAAAATCCAGACGCTGATTGATGGTGACCATCAGCCCAAGGTTCTTGAACGCGAAGCCGACGATCTGGACGGCAGGTGTCTTGAGAATCTGCGCGAGCTCGCTGACGGTAATGAACTCGTTGACGCGAACGGTTTTCTTCTCGCGCTCGACTTCCGCCTGACGCTGCGCGGCGAGCTCTTCGCGATAGCTTCCGTCCTCGGCGCGACGGGCAGCGCCACGGCGGATTGGTCCGCGCATGGTCGCCATCGTCTTACCGATGTTGGCCTGCACCGCTTCCTGATCGACCCCGCGCTTGCCTTTCTTGCCGCGGCGTGCGCCACGATCATCGCCACGACCGGTGTTTCGCTCTTCCCGGCGTGGCGGAGCGGTTCCGGCGCCCGGCGCGGCGGATGCAACGGGACGCGGAGGCGTGTATGGCGCGCCGGTCGCGATCGGGCGCGGACGCGGTGCGCCTGGAACCACCGGTTGCGGCCGCTGACGCTCGCGGGTGTCGCCACCCGCAGAATGCGTAGCAGGCGCTGGCGGCGGTGATGGAGCGTGGCGCACCGGTGGTGGTGGCGCTTGCGGGCGCGGCCGCTCCATGGGAGGAGCTTCCGCTGCTGCGGCAGCGATGGGTGCGGGCGGCACGATCGGCGCTGCGGCTGGAGCCTTTGCGACCGGAGCCGGCGCCGGCTCCTCAACGACAGGGATCTCGGCAACAGGCTCGGCGGCGCGACGACGACGGCGGCCACTGCCTGCATCAGCCGCGGCAGCTTCGGGCTTCGGCTCGGGAGCTGGAGGAGCCGCCGGCGTTCCGCGACGACGGCGGGTAGCCGCAGGCGGCGCCGCTACACGTGCGCGCTTTTCGCGCTCCCACCGGGCGCGGATGCGAGCGACCTGATCATCGCTCAATGGACTGAGGTGGCTGCGGACAGGTACGTCCATCTGGCGAAGGAGGTTGATCACCTCGTCGCTGGAAACCCCAAACTCGCCTGCCAGATCGTGCACTCGAAGCTTGCTCAACCCTGCTCCTCCAAATCCTGACGGACATCCCGCATCGGCTCCGGACTGAGCGCCCGGATTCCTTTGGCGAGACCTTTATCCACTATTCCAATGACTGCTGCCGTCTCACGCCCAGCCGCCGAGCCAAGCTCGATTGCCGGTGGACCGGCGATGACCGTGATCCCGCGCGCGTGAAGCAACGGGAGCACTTTATCCAAACTGTTGCTCGAAGCGTCGGGTGCCGCAATAGCCAGATGCAACTTGCCGCGCCGCGCCGCTTCCCTTACTTGCTGGACCCCGACAATCGCCCCCCGGCCGCGTACTCCGAGACCGATGAGGCCGAGGAGTTTGCGGTGTTGGGCGGCGTCCATCGATTATTCCTGCTTTACGCCTTCGTTATCCGTCACATCTCCTGCGGAGCTCCCGCCTTCGGACTCCATCTCGGCACTGGCGACGGAATCCGCCGGAGTGGCATCGACGGCTTCCTCTCCCGATTCGGCAGCTTCATCGGTAGTCAGCTCGTTGATGATTGCCATCAACCTGTCAGCCTCTTCCGGAGCAATGCCCGGAAGACGCAGGAAATCCTCGCGCTCCAGATCTATGATGTCGTCCAAGGTGCGGTACCCGGCTTCCTCCAGCACGGCGACCGTCGCGGCCTGCATTCCGTCGAGCTCGGCCAGACGGGGATTCACACCCGAGACAGGTTCGTCGGTTGGCAGCGGCGCAAAAATAGGCTGATCGCTTCCGCGCTCCGTCCATTCACGGCTGGAGTAC
>DATBXT010000061.1:0-7244 GCA_036514115.1 Gemmatimonadaceae bacterium | reverse complement strand
ATCGAAATCCGCAAACGTCGCGTAGGCCGCTCCTTGCGGCAGAGCGATATTCGACCGGGTGGTCACATCGCGAACAAATCCGCCCTGCACGCGGTAGAGCCTGGCGGTGGATTTCCCCGTCGCTCCCAACCGCGCAGAGACGAAGAGATCGTCTGTTCCATCGCCGTCTACGTCGCCAACAGCGATTGCCGAGGCTGCCGCCGCTGCGCCGACTGTCGCTGATGCCTCTCCTCCCGCGAGTCCTGCGTCACTGGTGGCGTCCGTAAACTTTGCGACATCGACGGACGCCTTGTCGCGTGTGCCATGAATGGAGATAAAGCCTTTCGGCACGAAATTCAGAATCGCACGACCCGAGATCGGGCCTTCCGGGGATTTCACATCCTCGAGCGACGCCTGGTACGACGCTGTCACCTCAACCAGACCATTCAGATGATCCAGAGTAGTGCGCGCGCGGCCGAGATCCTTCGCACGCAACAGCTGAATGGTGCTGTCGAGATACGACCGCGCTTCCGCCGGCAGCTGGGGCGGAATGCGCCGGACCTCCTCGAGCTGATGCACTGCACTGTCAGCCTCACCGATCTGAGCGAAGGAATTGGCCAGTCGCATCCGCGCTACAATGTTGGCCGGAGCAACGGCGAGAACATCCCGCAGGCGCTCCCGGTATCTCCGAATCGAGGCGCTGTCTGACGCCTTCGACTCGATTTCGGCGAGGGCATAGAGAACGCGCGCATTGCGCGTCGAATCGCGTCGAAGCTGTTCGAGTGTCGAACGCGCGTCGCCTGGACGCGCAGTCGCGGCGTACAATTTCGCCAGCGCGAGTCCGACCTCGGTGTTGCCCGGCTCCAGCTCGCGCGCGCGGAGCAGCTGTTTTTCCGCTTCCTTGTAGCGACCGCCCTGAAGATACGTCAGACCCAGGTTCGCGTACCCGAGCGGATCGTCGGGAGCCATCTCGATCAGCTTCGTGAACTCGGCTTCGGCTTCGGGCAGCTGATTGCGCTGCAGATAGCTCAGCGCCAGCATGCGCGTCGTGTAGAGATCCTCCACCGACGCCTCTTTTTGTTTGCAGCCCAACATGCCGATCAACGCAGCCACCCACACCGCGGCTGGAGTACGCAAGCCGTTCAATTTCATCCGCAAACGATAGTGCCTGGAGCATCCGGTTGCGATAGCCGAGGAACAGTTCCAGACCAGTTGCCAGCTTGACCACGCCGATGCAGTTCATAATGTTGATCACCGCCGATATTCCGGCTCAGTCCTGCTTTGCGGGAAGGCTCATGTCTTCCATTCAGCGCATCAGGGAGCTCCTCGCTCCCGCCTATACAGTCGATCGCGAGTTGGGCCGCGGTGGTATGGCTACGGTCTACCTCGCACAGGACATGAAGCACCATCGACTCGTCGCCCTCAAGGTGCTCCACCCGGATCTCGCCGCTTCACTCGGATCCGAACGATTTCTTCGCGAAATCACAGTCGTGGCCCGGCTCAACCACCCGCACATCCTGCCGCTCTTCGATTCCGGCGAGGTCCAGGGATTTCTCTACTACGTGATGCCGCACGTCGACGGCGAGTCGCTCCGGGATCGCCTCGAGCGGGAGCAGCATCTTCCGATCGCGGAAGCCGTCCGTCACGGAATGGCGCTCGCGGCCGCGCTCGGCTATGCACACCGCCAGTCGGTGATCCATCGGGACATCAAGCCCGAGAATATCATGCTCTACGAGGGGGAGGCGCTGCTGATGGATTTTGGCATCGCCAAGAGTACGTTGCGCACGGGCGCGGGAAGCACCTCGGGCGGGCTGCTTATCGGAACCCCTGCCTACATCAGCCCCGAGCAGGCTGCCTTCTCGTCGGATGCGGACGGAAGGTCGGACCAGTACAGCCTGGCAGTTGTCATCTACGAGATGCTCGCCGGTGAACGTCCATTCGCCAACGTTTCTGCTTCGGAGGCCTTCGCGAAACGGTTCAAGGGAGCGCCGCCTGCAGTCAGACAGCTGCGAGAGGATACGCCGGAATCGGTGGAGACCGCGCTGACGAAAGCCCTGAATCCCGATCCCGCGAAACGCTTCCCCGACATGGCAGCGTTCGCACACGCGCTGCGCTGGTCCGGCGAGGGTCAGGACGTCGACATGGCGCCTCCCAGCTCCGCGGTGTCGTCGGCAAAATCGGTGGCGGTACTCCCGTTCGTAAACATGAGCACCGATCCAGCCAACGAGTACTTCACCGATGGAATCGCTGAAGAGATCATCAACGCTCTGACAAGGATTCAGTCGCTGCGGGTCGCATCGCGCACGTCGTCCTTTGGGTTCAAGGGCAAGACCGCGGATATAAGGGACATCGGCCGCCGACTCAGAGTCTCCACCGTCCTCGAGGGAAGCGTGCGCAGGGTCGGCAACAAGCTGCGCGTCACCGCGCAGCTTGTGAACGTGGCAGATGGGTATCACCTCTGGTCCGAGCGCTACGATCGCGAATTGGAAGATGTCTTTGCCATCCAGGATGACATCTCCCAGGCGATCGCCACCGCCCTGCGGGTGATTCTGACCGTCGGAGAGAGAGCCGCCATCGAGATGCCTCGGACGCTGAACGTCCAGGCCTATGACTTCTATCTGCGCGGCAGGCAGTTCTTCCACCAACATCGCCGGAAGAGTCTCGAGTACGCCGTACAGATGTACGAGAAAGCGATCGAGATCGATCCGGGATACGCTCTCGCCTACGCAGAAATCGCCATCGCCAGCTCTCTGCTCTACACGTGGTTCGACTCGCGCGAGGTGAACCTGGTCCAGGCGGATATCACCAGCCGCAAAGCGCTCGACCTCGCGCCGCAGCTGGCCGAGGCGCATCTCGCGCGCGGTCTGGCACTCTGGTTGAGTGAGAGGAGCGAGGAAGCCGAGACCGAATACGAAATGGCGACCAAACTCGATAGCACTCTTTTCGAGGCGTACTATTTCTACGGGCGGATGCGGCGAGCCCAGGGACACCACACGGAAGCAGTCACTTTGCTGTCACGCGCCGCCCAGCTACGTCCGGAAGATTTCCAGGCGCCAGCGTTTCTCGGCGGGGAATACGCGGCACTCGGCATGCGCGACGAAGCAGCGGGCGCGCGCCGACGCGCAGTGAAATTGATCGAGCAGCGTCTCAACCTGAATCCCGACGACGCGCGCGCCTACAATCTCGGGGCCACCACTCTGGCCAAGATCGGTAACGAGCCGCGGGCGGTTGAGTTCGCGATGCGCTCGCTGGCGATCGATCCCGAAGACCCGATGATGCTGTACAATGTCGCCTGCCTGTACTCCCTGATCGGGAAACCTCAGGACGCATTGGCGCACCTCGAGAAAGCCGTCAGTCACGGCTTTGGCGACCGGCTGGCGATGGCCAACGACCCCGACCTCGACCTCGTTCGCCGCACGCCATGGTTCCAGGCTATCGCCAGCTCCATGTACGACAAGAGGGCCGTCTAGAGCGGCAAGTGTGCGGATTTTGCTAAATCAGCGCTGGTCTAAACGCACCCAACCGAGGATACCAGCATGAAGCGCATCACAATGGCTGCACTCATCATCGCCGGAGCGAGCGCTCTGGCCTCCGCGTCACCCGCGGCCACCCCTGCAAAGTCGTCCGGGACTTTCCAGAGCTGCTCCAACGCCCCCGCGGTGGCTCGCAGCTATCTGGCGAACCAGGCAGGACGGAAACTGACGATGTCGCGGTCCGCAGTCATCGCCGAAGTCACCAAGTTGACTGGCGCCGATGGAGAGTTTGCCGGTCTCAAGCCGTGCGACTCCGGCTATCCGAACGCAGTGCGATTCTACATCGACGAAGTAATCAAGGCAGGAACGAACAACAGCACGCCTTAAGGCGATCGAGAAGTATCTATAAAAGCGGTCAATCGGCGTCGCCGATTGACCGTTTTGCGTTTATGGGTGCGGGGTGCACGCGCCGATTATTGACCTCTTTACGGCGCGCTGGTTCCCGATGGTCTCGTAGAACTCGTCGTAGTACTTGAGAGTCGACCGCACCGCGCCCTGGTCCATGAGCTTCCCGATGGGGTCGCTATAGAGCGCGTAGATGTCCGCCTTCTTCTGTTCGAACAGGGCCAGCACCTTCGCCAGCTCCGCCGGCTCGACGCAATAGCCGCGGTAGAGTCGCTGTCGCACGTTCACCAGTCCCAGCCTTTCATCCGGAATCGCATAGCTCGCGTTGACGGCGCCGGCGAAATCGAAATCGTAAGCGATCGGTGAAATGCCGCCGGCGTTGCTGAAGAACAGCTCGACGTTGTGCAGACCCGAGACCGAGAAGTCGGTGTTGCCGATCATGTACTGAAAGACGCTGAAGAGCGCATCCTGAAATGCCTCGAGATCGCCCGGCAAGGCGCCCTTCTGCGGCAGAATTTTCCCGCCGAGGCGCGCGCCCACCGCGCTGGGTTCCTCGAGGATAAAGCCGTACCGCTTTGCCCTGATCTTGCCGCTCGCGCTATCCGCATAAGTGAGCTTCAGCAGACGCGCTTTATGGCTCACCGGTGTCAGCACCTGGTATATGCGATAGAGCTGGAACTCCTCGAGTATGTATTGCTCGTAGTTGTCACGGTCCTGGCAGTAACTCACCAGCTTCGGCTTATCGAGATGATGGAAAATGCTGCCCTTCGACGTCTCGCCCGCGAAGTTCAGACGCATTGGCGGCAAGTCGCACATCTTGAGACGCCAGATTCCACGCGTGCGTGCCTTCATCGGCACGCTCACCGGCTTCCCGTCCGTATCGCTGTAGGACATGGTCGCGGAGCGCCACGGAGCGTCGCTGCCTTTGTCGCCGCGGATCTTGCCGATATTCGTCGTGAAGGTGACGTCGATGGGGTCCTGGGATTCGAAGAACACCGAGGCCTGCGCCACCTTCGTGGCAGGATCCTTTGCGGGCGTTTGCTTTGCCGGCGCCTCAACCAGCTGTGTCTGAGCGGCGAGGCTTCCGCTGACGAGCACGACGCCGGTAAGCGGTAAGAGCGCCGGCAGCAGAGCGAATACTCGAGGAGTGTAAATCACCTTCGCACCGCCTCCACAGATTTCGCTCGAATATCGTGCTGCCGGTTAATTCACGCTATAGCGCCTTCGTCACTCTCGAGATCGCGCGACTCGTCAGCTAATCGGATGTTTTACGAAGATCGGCTGAGCGTACTCCTGGAGCAGCCGCGCCGCGTTTTGACGCGGCGAGAAGCTTTCGGATCCGACGATGACGATGAGCCCGCCGCGCCTGGTGAATCGCTCTCGAGACAACACACCTTTTACAAGCGGCACTGCGAGAAAAGCGTCTCCACCGCGAGTCGCGCTCAGATCCAGAACGAGCTGCCGCGCGCCAACTGCGTCGGCGCTGTCAAATACCCGTTGCATGAACGCGCTTATGGATTCCTGCCCGGTCGAGCGTACGCGACCAAAACGCACCCGGACCGTGCCCTGTTCCGGCGAAATCGTGAAGGAGTAATTGGCGTCACTGGCGCCGCCCGCGTTATCCTGGCGTGCGGACGGAGCTGTGCTCGGCTCAGACGAGCACGCCAGGAGGAGTGCCAGGGCTGGGGCTATCAACATTGCCATAGGCCTCAAGTGAAGAGCGTGCGTGAGCTCAGATGTGATGTCCGTCATGTGAGATCTCACGGGAAAGGACGCGGGCGCGGCCAGGGCCACGGCCACGGATCAAAGGAATGCGCACCGGCGATTCCGCGAACAGCGGCTTCGCGAATCTGCGGATCGCTGGAGCTGAGTAGCTGAGTGAGGGTTTCCTGCGAGCTCTCTCCGGATTTCATCAATGCGCGGATGAGAGCGCGGCGAACCCGATCATTCTTCTCCACCTTGAGCGCATCGCGGATTGCCGGCAGCGCACTGGCGTCTTCAAGCTGTCCGAGGGCCCACGCGGCCTTGAGCCGGGTGTCTGTGTCCTCATCGTGGAGGAGCTTGAGCAGGCCTGGCGGAGCGTGAGCCCCCTCGTCGTCCATGTTTCCAATTGCCCAAGCGGCAGTTCCACGCACGTTGGGGTTTCTGTCTGCGGTTGCTGCAGCGAGGATGTCCATCGCGGACCGGTCGCCGATATTCCCGAGACCCCACACCGCGGTCTCGCGAACACGCTCCTCCGCGTCGCCCCGAATTGCGGCCCCGAGTGCGGCTACGCCCCGTCCGTCTTCGATGTTGCCCAGCGCCCACGCGCTCATCTCGCGCACCCGTGAGTCGGAATCGCGTGCGAGAGCGTCGATCAGCGCGGTGACGCCTTCACGCGCTTCGAGATTGCCGAGCGCCCATGCAGCGACTCTGCGCACCGCCGGGGACGCGTCCTGGCGCAGCACGCGAACGAGCGCGGGAATCGAGCTCGTCGAATCATCCATCTGACCGACCGATGAGACAGCGGCGAGGCGCACTTTCTCCGCGGCATCACCAAAAAGCGCAACCAGCGGCGCCAGGGAGCGGCCGTTTTCGATTCGACCGAGAGCCCACGCAGAGTTCGCGCGGACATCCACGGACCCATCGCGAAGGGTACGGATCAAAGGATCGATCGCGCTCTGAGCTTCGACCAGACCAAGTCCGAGAGCAGCTACAGCGCGGAGCGCCGTGTCGCCAGAGCCGAGGCGCGATACGAGCTCCGGCCCGACAACTTCAGCTTTTTGGGTCCCGATCAAACGCACCGACAGCTCGCGCACGCATCGGTCCTCGGACGCGAGCCCCGTATAAAGTTGCTGGAGATCGGAGGCCGGCATCGGATTGGACTCGAAGTCACCGTCATTCATTGTGGCCTTCGCCGCCGAAAGAGGCGTCGACGGCGCGTCGTTCCATCCTCCCCACCCCGAGTTCCCGATCGCGTTGGCAGCGAGGGCACAGACCATAGCCGGCGCGCCCTTGGCGGCCGTTAGCAGCGCAGTGACATCAATCGGCAAGCCTCTGTGTCTTCCCTGATCGGATCGAAAATTGTCGACCCGAATATTCTTTATCCGAACCTTCATTGACCCCTGCGCATCAGCGGCCGCCGGGCCGCTGCTGAGCGACGAGAGGGCCAATGTCGCAATCGCCAATCCGAGTATTCGCTGCATTATGACTCCGTTCATGTTGCCCGCCCGTGGTGCGGGGAAGTTGAAAAATCAGCACTAACCGTCAAAAGAGAGGGCGCTTCGATCAGCGCCCTCTCCGGTCAATCGTTCGGAAAGGGGCGCGGTTCGGGCCATGGTCGTGGCCACGGACCGGTCGCGTTTCCTCCCGCCAATGCACGTACAGCGATGTTCCTGATCTCCGGGT
>DATBXT010000060.1:0-3138 GCA_036514115.1 Gemmatimonadaceae bacterium | reverse complement strand
GATCTGCCCGCGTTTCTCTTCGGCTGGACCTCGGTGATGCTCATCGCCAGCGGCGGTCTCGCCGCCGTCTCCACTGCGCTCGCGTCTTTCCTCGGCTCCTACGTCCCACTCGGTGCGGTTTGGTCGGCCCATGAATTTCATCTGCTCGGGACCGTCGTCGACTGGCGGTTTGGAATTCAGCAGGTCGTCGCCGTCGCCATCATCCTCCTGTTCTGCGCCATTAACGCTCGCGGAGTCGGAGCGGGCGCCAAAGTGCAGTGGGCGGCGACCGTGGCCAAGATCGCCGGAATCGCCATCATCGTGCTTGGCGCATTCCTTCTCTCGCGATCCGGAAGCTGGGCGCATCTCCAGAAGCCGGTGACGGCGAGCGCTGCACCGTCCGGTGCCGGGGCGTTCGGCGCAGCGATGATCGCCGCACTCTGGGCTTATCAGGGGTGGACGAACCTGCCAATGGTCGCGGGCGAGATCGAGAAGCCCGAGCGCAACGTTCCGCGCGCGCTGATTTACGGGACGGTGCTGGTGATCCTGATTTATCTCGTCACCAACCTCGCCTATTTCTACGCGCTGCCGTTCAGCGAAATATTAACGGCGAACTCGACTGCGTATCGTGATGCGCTCCCCATCGCCGCAAAGGCGGCCCAGACCTTCTGGTCGTATGGCGCACAGCTGGTCTCGATCGCTTTCATGATCGCCGCGATTGGCGCGCTCAATGGAATCACTCTGATGAACTCGCGCGTCCCGTATGCGATGGCTCGCAACGGGATTTTCTTCCGACCGCTCGCAGATCTGCACCCGAAGTCACAAGTCCCGGTGAAAGCGATCTGGTTCCAGGGCGTGTGGGCGTGCGTTCTCGCTCTCTCCGGAACCTTCGACCAGATCACGACATCAGTGATTTTCGCGGTGTGGCTGTTCACCGCGCTGGTGGGCTCGTCGCTGTTCGTGTTGCGGCGGAAGCTGCCCGCCGCGCCTCGCCGCTACCGGGCAATCGGCTACCCCGTCGTCCCCGCGCTCTTTGTGGTCGTCGCGGCCTGGCTGGTGATCAATAGCCTGTCAGCGACGCCCGTGGAATCCGTCGCTGGTCTGGTGATGATGGCGTTGGGCCTGCCGTTCTACCTCTACTTCCGCGCCGCGCACAAAGCAGTACACGCCGATTCGGAAGCCCACCACGATTCCTGAGCTCTGACACCGCTTCTGGCATGACCTTTCCGAGTATGGAAAGCATGCCCGCCAAAAACAGCGACCTCCACGGGAATGTGCCCGACCAGTCCCCCGTCGCGTTGATCATGATCGATGTCATCAACGACATGGAGTTCGAGTCTGGAGCGAAGCTTTTCAGGAATGCGCTGCCGGCGGCGCGGGCTCTCGCGAATCTGAAACGGCGCGCGATCGGTGCCGGTGTGCCCGTGATTTACGTAAATGACAATTTCGGGAAATGGCGGTCAGACTTTCGCCAACAGCTCGATCACGTTCTGAAAGATCGTGTGCTCGGCGAGGCGATCGCGAAGCTGTTAATGCCTGGCGAGGAAGACTATTTCGTTCTCAAGGCCAAGCATTCGGGTTTTTACCATACGCAGCTCGACCTTCTCATCGACTACCTGCATGTAAAAACAGTGGTGTTGGCCGGATTCGCGACGGATATGTGCGTGCTGTTCACCGCTTCGGATGCGTATCTCCGGGATCTCAACATCATCGTTCCTCCCGATTGCTCCGCCGCCGCATCGGTCGAGAATCATCAGGAGGCGATGGAGCACATGTCACGTGTGCTGCACGTCGAGACTACTCTCTCGACCGACATCGATTTCGAGGTTCTGCTGAACTCAGCGGCAGATAACCAGGATCACGCCGCGACCGGCGACGGAGTGAACGCAGCTTAGACGGCACCTGCCAGGTACTTCTTGCGCAAGCTCTCGGGATGCCGTTCGATGGCGTAGCGCAGCATTGTGCGCGGCATCTTCGCGTAGTGTTTCTTCAGAAAGGCATCAAGAGTCTTGCGATCGCGCTTTCCGACCTCACGCAGCATCCAGCCCACCGCCTTGTGAATCAGATCGTGTGAGTCGCGCATCAGCACTGTCGCGATTCTGAGCGTGGGGCGAAACTCGTCGCGTTTGATGAAGTAAAAAGTGGCAACGATCGCGATTCGGCGCTCCCACAAATCTTTCGAGCCTGCGAGCTTTTCCAGCAGCGCGATGTCATCTGCCTCCAGATGCTGGCCCACGACGTGTTCCGCCGACAGATCCACCAGGTCCCAGTTGTTGATCCACCGGGTATTCGAGAGGTAGGCGCGATGGATGCGCTGCCGCTCCGCCGTGTCGCCCCGCCCGTAGCCATCCACCAAAAGCAGCAGCGCGACCAGTCGTTCCTCATGCCACGGAGATGCGAGCAGCTCGAGCGCAGAGTCGTGATCGAGCGTGCGATACTTCTTCGCCAGCGCCCGCATCTGCGGTACGGTCAGACCCACGAACTTGTCGCCCTCACCGTATTGCCCGGGTCCCGTCTTGAAGAAACCGAGCGAAACAGCGGCGCGCCTGGGATCAGCGATGCTGTGGAGCTCCGCTTTGATCGCGGCTGTCGTTGGATGGGCGACGTTGTCTGTCACGGACGACCTCCCGCGTCGGCCAACGCGCGTATTACGCGCTCGGTGAGATCCACCACCTTTTCCATACCCGCGAAATTGATGCGCGCGGCGACATCACCGGCGCGATGATAATCCGCGTGCAGCTCGGTGAACGGACTGAACACCGGGATGTGCGCGTCGGCGAACGAGAGCTGGTCCGACGCTTCATCGATAGCCGGCTTCCATATCAGGTGAAAGCTGAGCACCGGCGAGATCTTTTCGACGCTGTCGACGATCTGACGGAATCTTTCGTCGGCGCCGGCGACGTGCAGCACGAGCCTGTCATTCCGCAACCGTCCGACCATGTCCAGGTTGACCATCGTGATGACGTCGCGCAAAGGAACCGGAGCATTCTCGACAAACACTCCCGAGCCGATCAGCCCGAGTTCTTCCGCGCTGAAATTCGCAAATAGTATTGAACGCCGTGCCGGATTCGCGGCGAATCGCCTCGCCAGCTCCAGCACCGCAGTGGTGCCCGAAGCGTTGTCGTCGGCTCCGAGACGCACCAGTCGAAACGAACCCGA
>DATBXT010000059.1:0-10417 GCA_036514115.1 Gemmatimonadaceae bacterium | reverse complement strand
CGGTGCCGGCCGCGACCTGCGCGTTCGCCGAGCCGACTGGCATAGCGGAAACAATGAATGACAAAAACGCTGCGCCGATCCAGAAATTCTGAATCAGGCAGCAGCGTTTGTCGTAATGCGATCTGATGTTCGTATCGAGCTCTGGGCGGATGTTCTCTGCCGGTGTTAGGGAGGATTGACCACCACGTATTGCGTCGATGTTCCGACGAATTGCGGCTGGTACCACGTACTGCCGCACTGCTGATAAGTCATGGAGTTCATGTAGACCGGCGCACAACCCGCCGGCACGGTGTTGACCATCGAGCCGATTATCGCCGCCGTGCCAACAATCGCCGCGGTCGTCACTGCCGCTGCGGCAACGGGATGATAGCAGCAGCCGCCACCGTAGCCGTAACCGTAACCGCCGCCCCCGCCGTTCACCTGGACGTTGTTGTTGATGGTCGTACTGCGATCACCGCGATCGACTTCGCGATTGGTTTCCCGATTGTTGCTGTTGCGGTCGCCGCTGGTACGGTTGCCGCTGTTGCGATCGCCGCTGGTTCGATCACCGCCGGTTCGATCGCCGCTGCCACGGGAGCTCGCACTTGCGCTGGCGCGATCACCGCCGCCGCCGCCGCGGCTTGCACTCTGACCGCCGCCATTTACGCTGGACTTGGCAGAACCGCGTGATTGCGCTGCGCCACCGCCTCCAGATGCTCGAGATGAGGCGCCGCCGCCACTTCGCGATGCGCCACCACCACCTCCACCTCCTCGAGACGCACCACCTCCGCCGCCGCCTCTACTGCCACCACCACCGCCGCGGCCACCTCCGCGCTGCGCGAATGCGGCGTCGGTCATTACTGCGAGGCCGAGTAGCACCAGCACGATTATCCGGGACATGCGATTCATAACGTCTCCTTCGCTTTGCTAATTGACGGCCGCCGAGTCGGCGCGCCTGATCGCGATACGCTTGGCAGATGACGGCGGGTAGAACACGAACGCTTCGGTGTTGTACGAGGGCGCCAGGTTCCAGTCGAGAACCGCTGAATAGTCGGGTCGTGCATCATCGTCCGTCGTCGTGATCACCAGCTTGCGCGGCAACGGGTAATCGCCGTTCTGAATCCAGACCTGCCAGTCGACACCATCCTGCCGGAAGGCGTAATGCTGGACGGTCGTTCCATCGACCTCTGTGGGTCCGAGATCGACGGCCGATCTGATGGCTTTACTGGACGCGGCATCAGTTCCCCAGAGGAACAGATCCCGCAGTGGCATCTCAATGCCAAATTTCTTCTGCAGCGTGTCGCCCAGCGCTCTCAGATTCGACGGCACCGGCACTGTCGCATAGTACCCCGGGCCATCGGCGTACAGCGTGAAGTTCTTACCGTCGTAGAACATGAATCGATGCTGGCCTTCGCTCGTAAGCTCGGCGCGCAGGCCATTCGGTTGACGGATCAGAACGTCCTGGGTGCCGGTGAATTGAGCTTTCTGTCCGGTCGACAGAACGTCGTCCTGGGTCGTTGTGGCCTTCACTTCGTACGCCTTCAGCGACCGCAGGTAAGTGCCCATCCTGTTCAGCGCAGCTATGGCGCTCGCGTCTATCGTCTCAGTCGCGGCAGCGTAGCTCGCCTCGGTGGTTGTGCCGGTCGTCGTTTCACTTCCCGCGACAGTGTGATCGTTGCTCAGCGCTGAATCCGCCGCCTGGTGTGTGCTGTCGTTATTGCGGCAGGCAGCGCCGATCAACACCAGCCCTGCGATCTTCCTCATCGACATTGTGCTTCCTCCTGAACCGGCTGAACCGTTTCCGTCAGCTACATGGTAGAAACGCGGCGAGAGAGCGGAAACTGGTATTTCGTGCAGGTACATGGAGTTGGCGAAGGTGCAGTTGTCGCAGTAACAGCATCCGCGTAGCTGAATGGCATGCGTCCGCCGAGGATTTTCCTCCTGCTTTTCTTTTTTGTCTGTCGGGCGGGAACGGCCGAGGCGCAGAAAACGGACTCGGTTTGGATCCGCAATGGAGACAGAATCACCGGAGAAGTGAAATCGGTCTACCGCGGCTTACTCAAGTACTCAACGGATGACCTCAGCACCATTTCGATCGAGTGGGATAAAGTCGTTCGAGTTCTCAGCCCCGCTACCTTCGAAGTGCAGGTGAAATCCGGTCAGAAGTACTTCGGAAAACTTGGAGTCGCACCGACCGGTCAGGTTGCGCTCGGCGCAGACACCCTGGTGCTGACGGACATCGTGGCGATCACGCCGATCCGCAGAAGTTTTTTCAGCCGTATCGACGGATATCTTGATTTGGGTGTCTCGTATCAAAAAGCCCACAGCGCGCTGCAGCTTACCAGCGGCATGAAAGCGACTTACCGGGCCCCGCGATTCGAGACGTCGCTCGAAGCGAGCACATTCCGCGAAGACCGGAGCGACGCGGAAGAGGTTGCTCGACTGACCAGTAAGCTCACGCAGCGCTTCCTGACCGCCGGCCGCTGGAGTTACGGTGCCATCCTCGGCTACGATCAGAACAACGAGCTCGATCTCGCCGGCCGCCCGCGGCTCGTTGGATTCGTTGGCCGATCGTTCATACGATCGAACCGCATCGAGCTGCGGGGCTTCAGCGGACTCGTAGGAACGCTCGAGCGGTATTACTCGACCGACACGACCTCGAAGGGCTTCGAGGGATTGATCGGCGGGGAGTTCAGCGCCTTCCGTTACGATCATCCAAAACTCGACGCGGGGCTTTCGAGCTCGGTGTACCCCAGCTTCAGCGTCAAGGGACGCTGGCGCGCACAGAACGACGCGCGGCTGTCGTACGAGCTGTTATCGGATTTCATGCTGACCGGGACGATCTTCGACTCGTTCGACAACAAGCCGCAGGCAGCAGCAGCGCAAAAACACGACTTCGGGACGACGCTGGGGATCAGCTACACTTTCTAAGGTGGTCTCAGTGGTGTGACCGCGCGCGCGAGCTGGCGGCTACCAGCCCTGCGCGCGTTCGTAGGCTCGCACCCTGTTGCGGCCGGCGTCGAACAGGCGCTCGTAGTTTCCCTTGCGCACTTTTTCGCTCGCGTCGGGTGTGAGAAGTGACCACAGCGGGCGATAGCTGTTGAAGACAGCGTAGTACTGAGTTGTGTCTTTCGGCGCTACCACATCCGAGCCGAAAAGAAAACGGTTGGGGTAGCGGTTCAAAACGTCGGCAGTACGCCGGGTTATCTCCCGCGATGACAGAATGTATTTCGCGACTTCGTCCCAGCTGATGTCGAAATACACGTGACTCATCGTGGGATCGGCCAGGATTCCCTCCACGATAGCGGCCTGGTTGGCGTTGCGCTCGGTTGTAGGCGCCGACGCGGAGGGCTGTACCGGACGGACGATCCGACCAAGCCCCATGTGGGCCCAGATGATCGTTGTCTTGGGATGGCGGCGCAGCAGCGCCTTCATCTGCGTGAGATAGACCGGCTCGGCGCCAGGCTTGGCGAACGGGACGTCGATGTCGTTATGGAGAATCACCACCAGGCCCGCCTCACCGGCGAGATCGAGAATCCGGTCGAGCGCCGGATTGGTGAGGCTCGCCACTTCACCGGCGACCTTGGGCGACACGAACTCCTTGTGGATCGTGAATTCGCCAATTCCGGAGAACACCCCCGGAAAAGTTTTCAATACTCTCTTGATGTGATCCGCTGCGTACATGTCAGCGGGATTGAAGCCGGTAATCATTGGATCGAACCGCGCGCGCTGCTCGGGCGGAAGTGAGCGATACGCCATGGCGATGAACGCGTCGGTGAACGAGTAGTAATAGAGCGGCGCGTCGGTCTGCAGGTAGTACGTCGGCGCGAAGTCGCCCGAGTTCGCGTATGACCAGGTCTGCTGGAGCGGAATGCCGAACAGGGTCGAGCGGCCTACTTTGGTGCCCATTATCCGGAGAAAGTCGCGGACGTCTGCCCCCTCCTGCACGTAGTTCGTCAGGTGGAAGTGCGAGTCGTCCCATTGGTACGTAGCGGGCTGCGCCGCCGCCTGTGCGGGCATTGGCCGCTGCGCCACGGCCGACAGGACGAGTATCGCCGCCAGCCCGCAGTAGAGTCGTCTCGTCATGGTGTAATCAGAAATTCAGCTCGAGATTCGTATGGAAAACATTTCCATTCGAGCCGACTGCATACGGCACTGCGGTGTATCCGACCGGCGCATGATTCAAATGCAGCCACTCCACGTTGACTCGAAATCCGCGCTGTTTGGCGGGATAGAAGTTCGTGCCGACCCGAAATTCAGTTGCGTCTCCGTGCACTCCGTAAATTCCGGAGCCGCTGCTGTAGACCTGCCAAAGGTCCTTGATCGCCATGCCGGAAACCTGAACCTGGAATCCGTGATCGTTGATCTCCGGAATTCCTCCCACGTTCAGTCCCTGATAATCGTCGAGCCAACGCCAGTAGTGTTCGGCTTCCAGTGACAGGCCTTTGAACTTCACGCCGCCATCGAGGCTGGACATCCGGTATCGCACTTTCTCTACGGTGGTTCCGGGGGCGAAAAGGTCCGGAGTAAAAATCACACTCCCATCCGTCAGCCGGATCTGGCTGTTTTCCACTGCATTCTGGCCCGGCTGGCTTTGCTTGTCTTCCGTGCTGTGGGTGAAATGGATTCCCAGGCGCGTCGCGACCTTCTGGTGGTAATCAAAGTCGCCGAACGTCCCGTAAAGGCCGAATTCTTTTGTCGTCGGAAGCCAGTTGAGCGATAGGGAATAGGTGTCGATCGTGTTATCCAGCTGCGAAGCGCTGACACCCAGTGTGCTCAGATTGTTGGCCAGCATCGCCATATAGTTGACGCCCGCCAGGAGCTGTCCCTTCATCCAGACGCCGCTCGTATACGAGCCTCGGAAGAACTCATCGGAGGTCAACCGGTCATCGACGCCTAACCAGTAGGGGAACTGTCCCTCGGTGCTCCGAACGCTGGGCAGACTGGTGATGCCCGCGCCCGCGGTTACGTAGCGGTTGAACACGTAGCTGATATTGCCGGCACCAACTACCTGCGCCGGATCACCCTGCGAAGGGTTGGAAGACCACACGTACAGGTAGTACCGGAATTTCGGGGTGAGAAACCATCCGGAGAATGGCAGAAAGAATTTGTTCAGCTGAAAATCTTCGCGTTGTTTTACAGCGAAAGTATTTCCGAACGAATCCGTATAGGTCGGATCCAGTCCTTTTTGATTGAGATAGCGCGCATAGCTGAAAAGGCGCATGTAGATCTCGCCCTTCTCGCCCTCATAGAGGAGAAAACCAGCGTTGGGGATGTACTCCGCGCTGCTTTTCTTTACCGACTCGGCCGGAGTGTTTGGGCCGGCCAGAAATTCGCCGCTGCAGCCATCGGATACCCAGATGCCTTGCTGGTCGAATCCCCACGTCTTTCCCAATACGCAGGGCGCCTCGCCATAGGATTTGGCCAGGACAATCCCCTTGGAACTGTCGGCAGGACACGAACTCCTTTGCCCCAGCCTTGAAACACAGCGAACGCGGACTGCCTGTGCGGACAGGTTCTGGGGCAACAGCAGAAGCACGATCAAGGCGATCGGCCCCGCAAGAACACCGAGTTTCATATGTAGACGACGTTCGAAGGGCATAGGGTCTCTGTGCCTGTCGGCGGAAAGTGAAAGCGGTGTGAGGTAGGCTGTCGAACGCGACAGGCCCGGCTGGCGTGTGTGCTGGCGTCGGAGAAGGGCCGCGCGACCGCGCGGCCCTTGGCGCTTGTTGCTACCGAGATGCGACCTCGTACGGGTTTGCGTGCAACTGCGCGACAATGTCACGAATGGCTTTCTGCGCGCGGACGCTGTTGCCCGCTTCGTCGAGCGGCGGTGAAACAACGGCAATACCGAACTTGCCCGGCGCCACAGCGATGATGCCGCCGCCGACGCCACTCTTCCCGGGAAGCCCGGTGTGATACAGCCACTTCCCGGAGTCGTCGTACAATCCGGCAGTCGCCATCACCGCGAGCACGTACGGCACGTTCTTGCCCGACATGACCTGTTTCTTCGTCAGTGGATTCCTGCCGCCACTGGCGAGTGTAGCCGCCATTGTCGCCAGATCCTTCGCATTGACGGCGACAGCGCACTGCTCGGTGTACACGTCAGTCGCCTGCTCCGGTTTCGACTTGATGTAGCCATACGCGTACATCAGTGCGCCGATGGCCTGGTTGCGCTGGTTGGTTGCCGCCTCCGACTTGAAGACCTCTTCGTCCACAGTCAGTGGCCGCCCCGCGAAGTCAGAGTAAAAGCCAATCAGGCTTCTCCACGTTTCACCGCGAGTGTCACCCTTCACCATCGACGTAGTCGCGATCGCGCCAGGGTTCACCAGCGAATTCATCTCCGGCCCACCGAGGGCTTTTTGCGAATACTCCACCGACACGATGGAATTGAAGCGCATGCCGGTCGCATCGACCCCGATAGTCTTCTCGATGAATTCCGGCCCTTGCTCCTCGATGACCTTGGCCAACGTGAAGACTTTCGAGATCGACTGGATCGACACCTGGGATTTGACATCGCCAACTGTGTAGATCTTTCCATCCGTCGTCACCAGCGCGATCCCATAAATGTTGGGGTCGACTTTCGCCAGCGCCGGGATATAGTCCGCGTTCTTGCCCTCTTCGATGTTCTTGTACTTGTCGTATGCAGCAGTCAGAGCCGCATTGATAGCACTCGCCGTAGCTTGCGCCTGTACTGTCTGCGTCCACGGCGTGAACGTTCCGACGGCCACCATCGTAATGGCGACAACTGCGCGATACCCCCGCTTCATATTCGTGGCCCTCAGAAGGTCTTGGAGAAGTTGTACTTGAACGAGAACTGAATTTTGAAGATGTCCGACTTGAACCCGTCGCTGAAATTGTGGCGATTGCCCCACTGCAGCTCGACACCACTCATCACACCAGGCACCGGCGTCCACAGGACGTTTCCAATTGCGTACTGTCCTCTGCGGAATGCGCTCGGCGCGTCCAGTTCACTGTTGGTGATGTTGACCGACGAGTAGCCGACGGACGACGTGAACTGCGGGTTCCAGGTGTGGTCGAGGAATCCCACGAATCCGGAGACCGGAATCGCTTCGCCTTCCACAGGCGCGTTCACATTTCCGGTGTTGCGCTTGAGGCCGACGTCGGCGGGCGCGTCGTTCATGTAATTCTCAATGCCTTCGCCGTACAACGCCTGCAGGCGGAGGATGTCTGCTTTCCCGACGTTGACGTTCGAGCTGAGGTTGACACCCCAGCCCGAAACTCCGCCGGAAAGATCGAACGCCTGCTGTCCCTGATCCTTCCACTCAATGCGCCGATAGATGCCGGCGAGCTCGACGTAGCCCCACTTGCTCGGCGAATACCGGTATTCAGCGGAGAGGTCAGGCAGCGGGAACCGCGGCTTCACATCCGCGAGCTCGATTCTGTCAGCGTAGACGCCGCCATCTCTGCTGGCACCCGGCCGCTCGAGCGCGAAGGTGAGGCGAGTATTGCCCTGAATGGGCATATATCTCACCTGGACGTTGCGGAAGAACGCCATGCCCGGTGGTCCCCAGTACTCGACCGTATTCGGGAAGACGTCGATGTCCATGAATGGACTCCAGTACTGTCCGGCTCCGAACTGGCCGAGTTCACCGTATGCATGACGGAGGCGGATGGTGGTCTGGCCAGCATCGACGCCAGTGCCGAACATCTCGAACTCGAACGTCGTCTTCAGCTCACCGAGATCGGTCGGGATCAACCCTTTGACGCCGAGCCGCGACTGCCGGGCGCTGAAGTAGGTGTTGCCGTTCGGTCCAAATTCGTTCTTGAACGAGGGTAGCTTCGTGTCACGGATGACGTCATACCAATCCGGGTGGATCTGGTTGGCGTTGTAGCCGGCGTCCATCATCGTGAATCCGTAGACCGTGATTTTAGTCTCGGTTTGCGCGAATAGAGTGGCCGGCAGGGTGGCCAAGAGCAGCGCGACGAATCGACTTGTTTTCAAGGGACCATCCTCCACGTGTGCGAATTTCCATTCTTGTCAGTCGACGTGTGTCGTCTGATGCGGACGCTGATCTGCGTGCGCGAGCGTACTGCGGCGCACAATGTCTGCTGGCACTACACGCGGGCTACGGCACCAAAGTGCAGGGAAGGGCCAGTGGGCACTTTGCCCGCGCAGACCCGCACTGGACTTTGGTTAGGATGATTTGCGAAACTGTAACTGATTAAGGGCAAGCCACCCGCGAGGAGTTAACGAGCGGCGCCGGCGACGAAGGTCTCGAAATTCTCGGTGACGCGAAAACGTCGGTCTTCGCGGCGAATGGCGGGCTTCATCATCAGGAATTTTCGATCGAGAATTCCGACGAGTCGCCATCCGCTGTCGGCCGGAGCAGCGGGCCCGGTCACGAACGGAAGCGCGGAGAGCTGCGGGTTTGCATCTCGCGCCGCCTTTGAACGGCCCGCGAGCACTGGTGCACGCCAGAGCCCAAGCGCAACCAGTATCGCCAGCGCCCACAGATGCAGTTTCACGGGCTGGGGATCATTCTCGAACGCGCCAGAAATAATTCCTGCCATGACAAAAGCCGTCGCCAGGCCCAACAGGATGATGGCGACGTAGGAGAGATGATAGATGTCGACCGTGCTGAGGAACCGCGGTCCGACGTAGCCGATCGCGATCACTGTTAGCCCGACGATCCCGAACCCGATAGCGTACGCCGCAACCCTCCGCGCGCGCATGTGCGTTTCCTCGACAATGGCCAGCGCAGTCACGCCGAGTAGCAGGTACAGCGTGAGCAGCACTCCGCTCTCCATCACCAGGCGCGTGGTAGAGAACGCCTTCAGAAACCACGGAGCGCCGATCTCGTTGTAGTACGTGTACGTCATTTGCCAGCCGATGAACGACGCGATGGCGCTGTAGCCGATGAAGCTGCCGCCGAGATGCGGGAACAGGCTCTTGTCTTTTGCTTTGGGCGCGGCGCCGTCGGTCGCGGGTTTTGACGGTTCGATCGGTGACAGCGCGGGCGGTGGAACGGTGAGGGTTGTTGCCATGGTGAAGGCATGCGCCTTTGGTGACGGGCGGGCCATTGTACTTTCGGATAGATGCAAAGTGCAGGTCAACCGCCTGCAGCTCACAGATCGAGTTTCATCTGCGCATTCCCCCGCTTCTCTCTCAACGCCGCCTCCGCGACCTCTTCAGCAGACGGCGGCTCAAGGCACTCGGGTGCATCGTAGGCCGGATTATTAACGAGCCGGGAGATGGGGAAATACTCGAGGTCTTCGTCGCGATGGTAGGCCGAGCTCTGGAGTACATCGAGGTGGTTTGTGTTGCACTCGGGGTCCAGCCAGTCTGCGTACGCATCGGGCGCAAGCAGCACCGCCATTCGATCGTGGAACCGCGCGTACCAGTCGTCAGCGTCCTTCACGATGACGGTGCACGACCACACCTCCTCGCCGGTCTTTCGATCGTGCCAGCGATTCCACAGTCCCGCCATCGCCATCGGGATCCCATCGCGATGCCGGATCAGGTGCGGCGTCTTGTACCGCTTCTCACCGACCCATTCGATGATGCCGTCGACTACCACGAGACAGCGCTGGCTTCCCCACGCCTGCTGAAACGTCGGCGCTGATGCGACGCTTTCAATTCGCGCATTGAACGCCGAGTAGTGTGAGTCGAATTCGTCGACTCGCGCGCGACTGGCGAGCTTCGATGGAATGAAATTCCAGTGCATCGTGCGCAGCACTCGCTCGCGCAGAAAAGGATCGAAGTAGACGGTCGGAATTTCTTCACGCGGATTCAGGTTGTAGCGTGGCTTCCAGTCAGTGGGAACGAATTTCTTCGTGTAGCCGTAGACCTTCTCGGTGATGCCGTCAGGATTGATGACTGTCGCGCGTCCGCACATCCCGCAATTCTAGCGCTTTGAACGTGTGCTGTTCAACGTCGGCAGACGTGAGATGTCGTTCCACACCATCCAGTGCTTGCAGCTCCGCTCTCTTGTCGCCCCGAGAAATCCGATTTAGCATTAAAGCAGTGCCGCGAGGGCGGCCAACGGTCCGCGTAAAGGGTTCAACCCTCCCTGTACATTATCGCCATTACCTTCTATTCCTCGCCCACGCTGCGGACTATGGGCGGCATGAAAGGGCTCGTCCCTTTCGAAGGAAGGAAGGTATCCTATGTCCGAACAGACTCCCGGGTCTGCATCCAACCCGTCACTGCCGGATGCACCCAATCTCGAATGGCTGCGCAAAGCAGCGAAGCATCGACTCGCCGAGCTCCGTCGAGGTAATCGTGATGCGAAGCTCGCGGACGCTCAATTCGATCTGGCCAGGCAACACGGGTTCTCGAGTTGGCGCGCACTCAAGTCGCACGTCGATTCACTGACGATCGACGGCCAGCTGTTCGAGGCCGCGCGGCAGGGCAACGTGTCGAGACTGACGACGCTGCTCGACGCCCACCCTGACAAACTCGGTGTGCGCGACA
>DATBXT010000058.1:0-4624 GCA_036514115.1 Gemmatimonadaceae bacterium | reverse complement strand
CCTCGACGACGCGCTGCCACGGCTTATGGGTGTGCCCGAAGCAGACGATGTCTCCTGATCTGGCGCCCAGATCCTTTGCCATCTTCGCCAGGAAAGAATCGGGACGATCTTCCGTCACGTACACGGTGTTGAGAGTCTGGTTGCCGTGAATCAGGGAGATGGTCGGGCCGGTCACGTGTCCGCCGAACGGACGAATGTCAATTCTGAAGGGCAGCGCCCCCAGGTACTTCTTTGTCTCCTCCGTCACGTGGGCACGTGTCCACTCATAAGACAAGTGCGACAGCTCCTCCTCGCGCGGAGTGTCGGCTCGGCAACCACAATGCTTGTAGTCGCTGGCAACTGTTGAATCGTAGTTGCCGGCGATTCCAGCGATGCAACGCTCCCGCAGGAGACTCACAACTTCATTAGGCCAGGGCGCGTAACCGGTTAAATCGCCGAGGTGGTATGTCGCATCGATGTCCGACCGCCGATCAATGTCCGCGAGCACAGCTCGGAGAGCCGCAAGATTGGCGTGGATGTCGGAGATCAGCGCGTAGTTCTTCACTTGCGAGCTCTCGCCGCGGCTCCGATTCGGCGCTCCATGACAGTCGCGGTATCAGGACAAGCTCCGCGGAACTCCGCCGACGCCTTGACGGCTTCGGGCACCGCCGAGCGCGTGGTGCGGCTGAAACCAAAGCGCGGGAAGTAATCCTCGGCGGTGGTCGTCAGCAGATAGACCTCGTCGACCCCGGACTGTTCGGCGCGCTCGAGGATCTCCTCGACGAGTCGCGTGCCGACACCGGTCCCGCGTGCGTCGGGTTGCACGACGGCCGACCGCAGCAGCGCCGCCGAGTCGAACTTTTCCAGGCCGACGGCGCCGACGATTGCCTCATTCTCGACCGCTACGACGAAGCTGTCGAAGTTGTCGCGCACTCCATCCACCGGAAGATCACTCGCGGCCAGGAGATTTTCGACAGCCGCCAAGTCCGATTTAACTGCATTCCGAATTTTCATTTACCCTCCCGCATCCACATCCCGCATCCCGCATCCCGCTCTAGCAGCAATCCGGCCCGCAACATTGCGCCAACGGTTTGACGGCGCGCACAAAGGCGCCCATGAACTTGCCATCGATCTCGGATGCCAGCTCGGTGGCGTCAAGACCGGAACCGGTCAGGAACGCAGCAGCATCGGCGGCCTTATAGACCCGGGTTGGCTCGATCGACGGTTTGGCGAAGCCGGCCTCGCGCAGAAGCAATTTGAACTGTTGCTCCTCCAGCGCACCAGCGACGCATCCCAACCAGAGCTCCATGTTTGCCCTCACCTCGGCGGGAACTTCGCCGCGCACTACGATGTCCGACACCGCGAATCTGCCGCCGGGTTTCAGGACGCGGAACGCTTCCTGGAGCACCTTTCGCTTATCGCCGGCGAGGTTGATGACGCAGTTGGAGATGATGACATCGACCGATCCGTCGGGCAGCGGAATCTGCTCGATGTCTCCCTTGAGGAACTCAACGTTCTCGGCTCCGGCGCGACGCTTGTTCTCGTTGGCGAGGGCCAGCATTTCGTCGGTCATGTCGAGGCCGTACGCCTTGCCGGAGGGTCCGACTCGTTTGGCAGAGAGGAGGACGTCGATCCCGCCTCCGGCACCGAGGTCGAGGACGGTTTCTCCGGCATTGAGAGTAGCGAGCGCGGTCGGATTGCCACAGCCAAGAGAAGCGAGCAATGCCTCGGCTGGAATTCCGGCCTTCTGTCGCTCATCGTAAAGATCGGAAGTAATCGGATCCCAGGCCTCGGTGCTGGTGCCGCAGCAGGCGCTGGATCCACAGCATTCGGCGACGACGCCTTCGGAAACGCGCTGGGCGACCTCGCCATATTTCTTTTTGACGCTGGATTTCAGCTCGGTGTCGTTCACAGTTCCTCCAAACAAGATTTGTTGATATATCGACCAAATAAAAAATCAGACACAACAACCCTTCGACTTGAGCTGCGGACGCGGCTTCATGGCGGTCACCAGGGATTCGATTTCCTCGAACGCATCGGGCTCGAGCTCGTAGTGGACCCAACGTCCATCTTTGCGGTCGCGGACGATGCCGGCGTCGCGAAGGACCCGCAAATGGAAAGACAGACGCGACTGGGCAGCGTCCAGCGAATCGGTGAGCTCGCAGACGCAGCGCTCTCCCTTGCGGAGAAGCTCGATGATCTCCAGTCGCGTCTCGTCGGAGAGTGCGTGAAAGAGCTCGATTGCACGCTCGGTTCTGGAATATGTGGCAACGGTCACGAGAAATAATATATCAACAAATCTTGTTACGTCAACGGCCTCGGATTTTCAGGCCATCGGCGAGACGGTTCGAGGCCTTAGCGCCACTCCGAGCGCCGTCAGCCCAAGCAGTAGAGCGATGACGGACAGGTAGAACGAAGTCCCGGATGCCGTTGTCGACTTGTTCGCGGTCGTCGCGATGGTGGTCGCGGACGCCGGAGTCTTCGAGGCGGTGTCCGGACTTGTCCATTCCACCCGCTCGCCGCCCTCGTACGTCTGGTACGTCGGCCAGGCCAGCGACGTGCTGTCCTTCGGGTTGACAGCAACGAAAGGAAATTCGACGAACCGCTCCTTCGGCAGTACGCCGGTCCAGACAGCTCCGACGACGCGCTGCGCGGTGTCCCTGAGCACTTCGAGCTTCCAGCCCGTAACATCGCCGAAGGAAACGACGCGCAACCCGGTGGGGAAATGGATCTCGACCCGGGTAGTCGGCACATCGCGCTCGTTCGGCACACGAAGCACATACTTCTCGTACGCGCCAGGCGTGGAATTCTTCGGAAATACCACAGCGTGCGCCAGTGCCGCCGATGGTATGATCAGCGCCATCAGCACCGCGAACGCGCGTGCCGTCACCACGCCAGGTAGAACCATCGTCGAATGCTTCACGGTCCCTGCGTTACAGCCGTCTGCGCGCTTTGTGGCGGAGGCGGGGTGGGGACGTACGCCAGAAAACCGCTGATCATGAGGACGAGGGTGATGATCGCCAACTCAAGCTTGACTGATCGACCCATTTGTCGCTGGGCATCAACGGCCGCTACGCTCGGCATGAGCTTGTACCGATTGTAGATGCCAAACCCGATCAGCACGACGAGTGCTGCGATTTTGCTGAATACGAGCTTGCCATAGTCGTAGCGGAAGAGGTCCGACGGCGCGTTGAGGAACAGCACCGTCTGAATCAGTCCGGACAACAGAATCGCGATAACCGCGATGAGAGCGATCGACGATACCCGGCCTGCCTCGATTTCACACGCTTTGGAATCGCAGCGCACCAGCCAGACAAGCCACAGCAGACCGCCGAGCCAAAGTGATCCCGCGAGGAGGTGGATGGCCTTCGTCGGAACGGCAATAAAGGGGTGAATTGCAGCGGGATGTCCGACTGCGCCGCTGACGAGCAGGCAGCCAATTCCCAGGACCAGCGCGATTTTGCGGTGCCGCGCCAGTGCGATTCCCCAGAGGGTCAGCACCGCGAGTGCCACACGCAGCATCTCGATGCGGCCGAGAGTCGTGGATAACACAGAAGACAGAAAGCTTCCGCTCAACTGCATGGTTGGCGACGCGTGCTCGAGCCAGGCAATGGCGTGCGCTACAAGGAGCAGGGTTCCGACGGTGATGAGACTCGTTACCGCAGCGCCTGGGATGAGAGTGCGACGCTCGCCAGCGGTTATACCGAAGAAGAGAAGTCCGATCCCCGCCATGAACGCGCCGAGTCCAACCCCACGAAACAGGGATGCGACCACAGGGACTGGTTTGTCTTCGGGCGCAGCCGTTGGCGAGACTGCCGGAACGGGCACCGGGATCGCGGCCGGAGTTGTCGACGCCGTTGCGTGCGATGACACCGCAGGCGTCGGCGATCGCGGAGCCGAAGTCGAGCCCGCAGCGAACGAAAAGTTTCCCCCGACCGGATGACCGTCCGCGGAGAGCACGCGCCAGATGACTTTGATCACTCCGTCGGGTCTGCCTACAGCCGAACTGGTTCCAACAAGAACGTGCACATCATGTGGATCGTTCGCGACCTTGAGGTGAACGCTGTCGCCGCTCGCCAGCACCAGTGTGATCTGGCTCAGCTCGGGCACGATCTGTTCGCTGAACACCAGTCTGATCGCATCCGGAAATTTGGCGACGCGGCTGTTTGCCGCCGGTGTGGAGCGCAGGAGTGTCGCGTGGAGTAGCGCGCGCGCGAGCGCGCTGGTGGGCGTACTCAAGGCCGCCGCGAATAAAACCGTCGTTGCCAATCGGATGCCGGGCGCCCGCAGTCGGCTCGACATTATCGGGGTGCCCACCGCAGGCCCGCGTAAAACGATCGCCCATCGGCCGGCTCGTAAAATTTGCCGGCGGCATTGTCCACCTGCACAGATTGCGAGAAGCGGCGGTTGGCAAGATTCTGCCCTGCGGCGAACAACGTCACTCCATATGATGTCGCCCAGTCCGCGCGCATCGACAAGTTTGTCCACCCGTTGTTCGTGACCGTGTTCTCGCTGTCGACAAAATACGCTTGCGGGACCCATTCCACGCTCGGGGCCAGCGAAAAACCGGAAGGATGGGTGTACTTCACTTCGGTGGTCAGAACCTGGCGCGGCGCTCCCGGAATGTCGTTTCCCGCGTAACTCG
>DATBXT010000057.1:0-3433 GCA_036514115.1 Gemmatimonadaceae bacterium | reverse complement strand
AGCCGCGGTGATGACTCTGACTACGGGCGACTGGGCTGACCACTACAGTCAGTACGCGAACTATCTCCGACTGAATGGAATGGTTCCCCCAACCGCCAAGAAGCCGGCCGCGGAGTAGAAACGAAAACCCGCATTGGCCTCAAGGCCAATGCGGGTTTAGCGGAAGTGCGGAGCCCGCTTTTTACATTATGCGAGCACCTCTGGTGCTGATGAATGCCAGCGGCTAGTGGTGATGACCGCCCATCGCGATGGTGTACGGCGAGCCCGCTGCGCACTTCACGGCGGAGTTGGTCGCGACGAACATCCCCTTCGGGTTGTCCTTCCAGAGCCAGACGTGCAAATCATAGTGCCTGAGGCTGGCCGGAATGATTGGTTCATGGCCATCCATCGGACCGGCGAGTGACTGGCCAAAGATCATCGGCGTGGTACCTCCTGCAACCTGCGCCGGCACGAACCACTCAGCCGCAGCCAGCACGAGCTTGTTCCCCACCGGCTCATAGATCAGGATCTGCGGTTTGGTCGGATCGAGGTTGGGCCCGATGTTCGCCGCATTCAAAAAGTGAACGCCCATCGCTCCGGCGGGATAACTAACCGGACCGTCGGTGACCGGCTCTGGAAAATCGACACACGCGAGCGTGGACAAATAGCCATCGCGGACGGCGACCACAGGATCGCTGTACTTTGCGAGCGCGGCGCGTGCCGCTTCGAGATCTGGCGACATTGATGCAGTCATCGCTGAACTTGGCTGGGCCTGCGATACGTTCGGAGCGACGACGATAACGGCTGCAAGAGCGAGTGCAAACTTCGCTGCGCTGGACTTCAGGTGCGATGGAAAGACCATTTGGTCTCCGGGGGTTTAGAACCCGATAGAATGCCGTGCGCCGGAGAGTCACGTCAATGGTCGCCCCATGTACGGGCCGCGGCAAACTGCTGGTTGCGCTGACGTGCGCTGTACGGTAACGTGCATTTGACAGCTACTTCCAGATCGCACGGGCGAGTTTTGTCCCTGCCTGCGACCCTCTGGCGTCTCCACGCCTACCAAGAGAGTCGCCGTGCCAAAACCTACTCCTACGCGGATCACTCCGGACGCCGCGTTTCGCGCCGAGAACGGGTGCGAATCCGCAAGCAGCCCCGCGCGCGAGATTTCGACCGAAGCTGACCAAAATCTTCTCCTCGCCCAACTTCCCGCCACCGAGCTCGCGGCGTTCGTGGAACAGGCCGACAAAATCACATGCTCTTTGCGCGAGGTACTGTTCGAGAATGGAGATGCCAGCACTGCCGTCTATTTTCCGGTGACGGCGATGATTTCGCTGGTGACGGAGCTCTCTGGCGGCACATCGATCGAAGCGATGACCGTTGGCTTCGAGGGTGTGGCAGGCCTGGAGTTGTTCCATGGTGTCATGACAGCGCACACCAAGGGTGTATGCCAGATCGCGGGCGAACTTTACCGCCTTCCAGCGTCCAACTTTTTAGCGCTGGTTGAGAGCTCCACCGCGCTCGACCACACCTTGCACCGCTACTCGCAGTTTACGCAGGACGCGATCGCGCAGTCTTCGGCGTGCAACAGCATTCATTTGCTCGAGCAGCGTTGCGCGCGGTGGCTGCTGCTCACTTCAGATGCGGTTCGCAACGAACAGTTCAGTCTCACCCAGGAGTTTCTCGCGCAGATGTTGGCGGTGCGCCGATCGGGGGTGACAATGGCCATCGGTCGGCTGGTACGACAGAAACTCATCTGCACGAGGTACGGAACGATCACAATCATCGACCGTGAAGGCCTGAAGAAGATTTCCTGCGAGTGCTACGAAGTTGTGAGAGCCAGGCAGCGGGATTTTCTGAACTAGGCCGCGGAGTCAGCAACTGCCGAGCAGGAGAGAACCACCGCGGTACTACACCACGGCGTTCCGGGCGATGACCTCACGGTAGAACGCGGCGCTCAACTTGGGAGTGCGGCGCTGCGTGTTGTAATCCACGTAATGCAACCCGAAGCGGTTCCCGTAACCGTCGGCCCACTCGAAGTTGTCCATCAAGCTCCAGAGAAAGTAGCCCTTCACGGGAACGCCGTCGGACACGGCGCGCTGGAGCTGACTGAGGTAGTTGCGCAGGTACATGACGCGGTCGGTGTCGTACACCTGGCCGTCGGCGGCCGGGATATCCGACGAAGAGGTTCCGTTCTCGGTTATGTAGATCTCCTTCACGTTCCAGAGTTTCGCGACATGGTGAGGGCCCCAGTACAAAACCTCGGGTCCCATGAACAGCCACGGCGACGCCATGTGGGGATAGGACGGCGGATTCGGAACGATGGCGAAACCACTGGGCGACGCGTCGGCGCGCACAAACGTCGGCTGGTAGATGTTGGTGCCGACGAAATCCATAGGTGTCGAGATCGTCTTGAGATCCTCCGGCGTGATGCGCGGTGCGTCAGCGCCCATGCGCGCGAGGTACGCGTCGGTGTACTTCCCTTCCATGATCACGGTGAGGTACTGGGCGTTCATCTCGCGCGTCGCGCGCTCTGCCGCCCGGATGTGGTCGGGCGTCTCGATCACGGGCACACCCACGGCAATGTTTTCCGCGATACCGATCTTGGTGCCTGGCTTCGCTCTGGCGCGAATGGCTTGGACGGCGAGCCCGTGTCCCAACACACCGTTGTGTCGGGCCTGATACAAGCGCGGCGGCGGCAGCTTGAGTCCGGGTGCGTGGATGCCGATGCCATAACCCAGCTCCATGAAAGCGCCGAACTCGTTAATGGTGAAGATGTGCTTCACGCGATCGGTGAGATGCTCGGCGACGTAGCCGGCGTAATTACCGAACGCCTGCGCAGTATCCCGCGATTCCCATCCTCCGCCACGATCCTGCAGTGCCTGCGGCAAGTCCCAGTGGTAGAGCGTGGCGAACGGTTCGATGCCATTCGCGAGCAGCTCGTCGACGAGGCGATTATAGAAGTCGAGTCCTTTGGGATTGGGCGCGCCGCTGCCTTGTGGAAAGACTCGCGGCCAGGCGATAGAAAATCGGTATGACTTGACGCCCAGCGCTTTCATGAGCTGGACGTCGCCCTTGTAGCGATGGTAGTGATCGTCGGCGACATCACCGTTCGCGTTGTTGGCGACCTTGCCGGGTGTGTGGGAGAACGTGTCCCAGATGGATGGCATGCGTCCGTCTTCGGCGACGGCACCCTCGACTTGATAGGACGCGGTTGCGGTGCCCCAGCGGAAGCCGGTCGGGAACGATCGCGGTGCCAGAGTCTTGAGCGCCGCTGCCTCTGCACCTTCGGCCGCGTGCGCGGCGACGGGGACGGTCGTGGCACCGAGTGCGACGGCGCCGGCGATTTTGGCGAACGTGCGGCGGGAGAGCTGGTCGGTCATTGGGATTGCCTCGCGGCTGGGCAGGACGTTTTCTGATGGCGCAGCGATGATGAGAAAACGTGAAGATCAGCCCT
>DATBXT010000056.1:0-5823 GCA_036514115.1 Gemmatimonadaceae bacterium | reverse complement strand
GCATCGACCTACCTCATGACGACGGTAGTGGGCAATTACACTGTTCTGCAGGACAAGCCGTGGCGCAACGTGCCAGTCGGCTACTGGACATATCCTGACTCCGTCGACGCTGCCTGGCGCGGCTTTGCGAAGACACCGCAGGCGATCGATGTCTTCTCCCGCAAGACGGGCGTGCCGTATCCCTGGTTTAAATATGACCAGATCGTGATTCCCGAATTCCAGTATGGCGGCATGGAGAACGTCACCGCGACGTCGCAGAACGACGCAGAAATACTGCACCCAGCCGCATCAGAGCCTCAGGCGGTCTCGATTCCCTTGATGGCCCATGAGCTCGGGCATCAATGGTATGGCGATCTTCTCACCACCCGCGACTGGGGAGATGTCTGGCTCAATGAAGGCTTCGCGACCTTTATGGAGCAGGTATTCCGCGAAGAGGATCAGGGATTGGATGATGCGGCGCTCGACCGGCTGGGGGCACAGGAGCAAACCATCGACGCCGACCGGCGTAACCGACGTCCGATAGTATGGAACAAGTGGGTCAACGATCCCATCGAAGTGTTTTTCAGCGGGCATATCTATCCCAAAGGCGCGACGATTTTGCAGATGCTTCGTCATCAGCTGGGCGACGCGCTCTTCTGGAAAGCGATGAATCACTACACCACCGAACACGCCTACGGGAATGTCGTCACCGATGATCTTCGCAAAGCCTTCGAGGAAACCACGGGTAAGGACTTCAAGGCCTTCTTCGATCAGTGGGTGTATGGGGCGGGTTTCCCCGTCTTTCAGGTCTCCTCAGCATATGATGCAGCGGCGAGGCGCATTGTGATCAACGCTCGCGAAGTCCAGCCGCGCGACAGCATGACTGGTTTCTTCGACGTCGACGTGGACGTCGAGGCTCGCACCGATAGTGGCGTAGTGCGTTTTGTGGTTCCCGTGCGGAACGGGACGGGCGAAGCCGGCGCAAATCTCAAGTCCGCGCCGCGCTCCATCCGCTGGGACAAAGGCAACTGGATTCTCGATCTCACTGATTTTCCACGCTCGACGCGCATGATGCAGTATCAACTCGTAAACGACGAAGACGTGCTTGGCAGAATCGAAGCTGTCGACGTTCTTGCTCAGCGACCGTCCGACCCGATGGCGCTCAATGCGCTTATCGGCGCCACTCGCAACGACCGCTCCTGGGGTGTACGCTCCCGCGCCGTGGATGCGATCGGCGCGTGGGGGAGTGATTCGGGTCGTTCAGGCGCGGCGCCAATGCGTCAGGTGATGAGCGCACTCGTGACGGCGACTCGAGATCCAGATGCCCGGGTTCGTCAGCAAAGTGCTATCGCGCTCGGTCGACTCGTGCTACCGGCCGCATCGACGCGGGACATCACCATCCGTCTGCGCGAGTTGGCTCGGACGGACCCGAACATCATCGTGCGCGGAGCGGCTCTCGCGTCCGACATTCGTCTGGAGAAAAACGCGGCGATCCCGTTTGCGAAGCAGTTGATGGCGAACGACGTCTGGCAGAGCGTGATTCGGACGCCGGCGGTCAACGCGCTCAAGGAAACAGGGACTCCCGAAGCACTTCAGCTCGCGCAACAATACGCGCCGGCGAGCCAATAACGTCCCATCACGAACCACACCGATGAAGATCAGTATCGAATACTGCGTGGTTTGAAACTATCAGCCACGAGCCGCCGGTCTGGCGGACGAGATCAGAAAGCGCTTCCCCGACGCGGAAATCAAAATGATTCCATCGCGTGGCGGACGCTTTGAGGTATCGCTCGGCGACGAGCCGATCTTCCAGAAGTCAAAGCTTGGCCGGCACGCGAAGCCGGGCGAAATCCTATCACTACTAGAAGAGAAAACCTGAAATCATGAGAATCGCGTTGTCCACCGGAGGAGGTGACGCGCCGGGGCTCAACGCGGTGATACGCGCTGCGGTCCTCTCGGCGGTGAACCGTGGCTGGGAAGTTCTCGGGGTCAAGAAGGGTTACGCCGGTCTGCTGGGCGAGGAAGAGGTGATTCCTATGACGGCGTCGACTGTGCGCGGAATCGCGCACCTCGGCGGGACCATCCTTCGTACCACCAACCGCGGGAATCCCTTCAGCTATCCCGTCTACCTGCCGGACGGGAGCTGTGTAGAAAAGGATCGCTCTGACGAGCTGATCGACAACGCGCGCAAGTTAGGCATCGACGCGTTGATTTCCATCGGCGGCGACGGATCACTGAGCATCGCACACGAGCTTTGCGAAAAAGGGATGCGCATAGTCTGCGTCCCCAAGACCATCGACAACGACGTCAGCGGCACGATCACCACCTTCGGTTTCGATACCGCCGTTAACACCGCGCTCGAGGCGATCGACAAGCTCCACACCACCGCCGAAAGCCACGATCGGGTAATCGTTCTCGAAGTAATGGGACGTCATGCCGGATTCATCGCTCTGCACGCCGGACTGGCCGGCACGGCCGACGTAATCCTGATCCCGGAAATTCCCTACGACATCGACAAGGTTTGCGAGAAAATTCTGGCGAGAAGCAAGTCAGGAAGACACTTCTCGATCGTGGTTATTGCAGAAGGAGCGCACCCCCGCGGTGAGGAACACGCCATTCGTGGCAAGTCCATGCCTGGGCAGGCAGTGAGAGTTGGAGGCATCGCCGAGCGGCTGGCTGAGCAGATCGAGCAAGGCACCAGGAAGGAAACGCGTTCGCTGATTTTGGGACATCTCCAGCGCGGCGGCATGCCAACGGGGTATGACCGGTTGTTAGCCGTCCGCTTCGGCGGCGCGGCGGTCCGCGCAGTCGCGGAAGAGAAATGGGATCACATGATCGCCCTGCAGTCGCCGCACATAGTCACCGTGCCGCTGAAGGATGTGCTCAAGACGCCAAAGCGCGTCGAGATCGACCATGACACGGTGCTGACGGCTCGGGCGACGGGGATTTCCTTCGGGGACTGACGGGTCGCTCTGGCGGCTGAGGCTGGAAAGCGCGAATGTGTCTCCGTCGGGTGCCGCAGAGGTGTACTAAGTAGTCGTCCCTCAGGGAGGACAAGTCGCCTTTCTCGCGGCGTTGTTCTGGTCGCTAAGTGGTTGATCTGTAAATAGATAGGCCATTTGGCACGCCTTGGCACCCCCCGTGCACCTCTACCGGCCCATGATACAGCGTTTTTTACCCATCCTGACCTCTTCCTGGACGCGCTTCGCCGCTGTCGCGGCTGCCGCTCTCGTTATCTCAACGAGCTCGGCTGAGGCCCAGCGTCCAGTTCCGGTAAAGCCGAAGCCGCAGACGCAGCAAGGCCAGCGTCGCGACCAGGTAGTGCCGCCTGGTTTTTTACCGCCAGCGGGTATGTGCCGGATCTGGATCAATGACGTTCCGCCGGGCCAGCAGCCGGCGCCGACTGATTGTGCGTCGGCGGTTAGAAATCGGCCGTCAAACGGCAAGGTTCTCTTTGGCGATGAGCCGAAAGGCAAGAAGGGGAAATCGGACAAGGGCCAGTCGAGTCAAACCGACGAGCTCGTTGATCTAATCAAACGGAGGATTTCGCGATGAAAGCAGTAATATTGGCCCTGGCTGCCGCCGGTGTCGTTTCCGCAGCGCCGCTCAGCGCTCAGGTGCCCAGCCGCGGCATACCGACAACGAGCACAAGCCGCAGCACATCGGTTGATGGCTCCTGGCGCGCCGTTGGGCAGGATCGCAGCGGGACCATTTATGAGCGTCGTACCTACGATTCGTACGGCAACATCGTCGTGCAGCGCGCACGCCGCGATGCCAACGGCAATTTCACGATTCTCAGCACCCGCACCGTGCAGGCGAATGGCAATCGCAATGATTGCCAGAACGGGACGAACAGCACGGTTGGGGACATCGTTTTTGGCCGGAACGGAACGAACAATAACTGCCAGTACAACGGTAGGACCAACAGACGCGCGACCGATGGTGTCTGGCGCCAGGTTGGTCAGGGTCGCGACAACAATTCGATCTACGAGCGCCGCACCGTCGATGGCAACGGTAACGTCGTAGTGCAGCGCGGCCGCAGAAATTCGAATGGCACCTTCACCATTCTCAGCACCCGCACCATTCGCAACAATCGCAACGTGAACGGAAACAACGGTAGCTACAACCGTGGCCGTGACGACGACGATGAGAATGACAATCGTCAGTGGGACAATCGTCGTGGCGATTCAGACGAGCGTTACGACAGGTCGGAACGAAAGGGAAAGGGCAAGGGTAAGGGAAAGAAAGACAGAGACTAAGGGTCTCTTGAAGTCATAGCGACGGCCCCGGCGGACTTTGGTTCCCGGGGCCGTTTCGCATCCGGTGCGATGTATGCACCTTTCGACCGCGAATGCAGCGCAAAGTCACTGACAGATATCTCCCGCCCGACCACGCGGCGTTCGTGGCGGCCGAGCCGCCGACGGGGAGGCTCATAGTAATCGCGCCGACGAGAGCCGCGTGTGAAACAATCGAGCTCGCGCTCGGCCTGCGAATTCCGACGATTCTCGAGAAGCAGCACGGCCGCGAAATCAAGGAACTGGCGGCGGCCGGCAAAGGCTTCGGCATCGTCGCCGGGACGGGCACGGGCAAGACCCTGTCGATTCGTCCCATCGCCGAGACAATTCTTGGGACTGATGCGCTGAAAGTAGGCGTCGTAAATCGCGAGCGGGAAGCCACGCCCGAGACCCCAAGCTGGAATGTCATTGTGGTCACGACCGGAATAGCGCGTCGCTGGTTTCAGGATGGGGACATCCTGCCCACCGATACCCTGGTCGTCGACGAGATTCACCAGACGTCAGCGGAGCTGGAGCTTTGCCTGGCGCTCGGCAAGCGCGTCGGCTGCCGGTTCATTTGGCTGTCTGCCACGGTCGATCCGACGTTCTACGCGCGCTATCTCAACGCAGCGGCGGTGCTCGAGACGACGGCGTTCGATCCAGCGAAAGCCGCCGACGTGAAGATCGTGCGCAAGGATCCGCTCACGTTTCTCGATGATCGCTTCCTTCAGCAGGTCGTGAAGGAGCGTCACGGGGTGGGGATGTTTCTGCCGACCCGCGCCGGCGTCGAGGAAGTGGCGGAGCAAGTGAGAGAGCGATTCCCACGAATCAATAGCGCGTTCTATCACGGTGGCGAGCCGATCAGAGTGATTCGGCCGTTTCTGGAAGGCGAGGAAAAGAAGCCCTACTTCCTGTCGATGACAGCCGCGGGCCAGAGCGCTCTGAATGTTCAGGGTCTGGACACGGTGGTGATCGATGATACGCGTTTCAGCAACATCATCGAGCGCGGCAAGAACGTTCTCACCCGGCTTCATCTGGGCGCCAACGAAATTCTGCAGATGGCGGGGCGGGTTCATGGGCGAGTCGCGGGGGGGCGAGTCTTCATCCTCTCCGACCGGGATATCCACTTCTCATCGCTACGGCCGACCGCTCCCGAATTCCAGCTGGCCGGCGATTCTGAGCGCGTCGCCATGACGTGCGCTGATCTCGGGGTGGCAGCCGACCAGCTGGATTTACCCGTGCCGCTCGATCGGGCTGCATATCGGCGCGCAGTAACGCTGCTCGAGCGCCGCGGGATCATCGAAAATGGACGTCTCTCGCGCTACGGAAAAGCTGTCGAAGCGATGCCGGTAGACCGCCCTTGGGCCGAGCTCATCGTAAACGCGGACGACGAGCTCGTTCCATACCTCGCCGTGATGAGCTCCATCGAGTCGCTTCATCGCATGACGCGTGAGGACCGGGACCTGTCGGGTGTTCTGGTGCCGGGAAGCGATCACCTCACGTCGTACAACCTCTACGCCGAAGCGTTTTCGAGATGCGGATACATCGGGGAGGTGTACGGGCTGCCTCG
>DATBXT010000055.1:0-11549 GCA_036514115.1 Gemmatimonadaceae bacterium | reverse complement strand
AGACGGTCGACAGCGCCGTGATCACGGTCCCCGCCTACTTCAACGACGATCAGCGCCAGGCGACCACGGACGCCGGCAAGATCGCCGGGCTCGAGGTCAAACGGATCATCAACGAGCCGACCGCGGCCGCCCTCGCGTACGGACTCGACAAGGAGTCCGACCAGACCATCCTGGTCTTCGATCTGGGCGGCGGCACCTTCGACGTCTCGGTGCTCGAGATCGGCGAGGGCGTGTTCGAGGTGAAGGCGACGGCGGGCGACAACCACCTCGGCGGCGACAACTGGGACAAGGCGATCGTCGAGTGGATGGTGGCCGAGTTCAAGCGCGACCAGGGCATCGACCTCTCCAAGGACCCGATGGCGCTGCAGCGTTTGAAGGAAGCTGGCGAGAAGGCGAAGATGGAGCTGTCGACAACCCAGTCCACCGACATCAACCTGCCCTTCATCACCGCGGACCAGAGCGGCCCCAAGCATCTCAACTATACGCTCACCAGAGCGAAGTTCGAGCAGCTGGTGGACGATCTGATCCAGCGCACGATTCCTCCGATGGAGCAGGCCCTCAAGGATGCGGGCATCAAGCCGAACGAAATTGACGAGGTGTTACTCGTTGGTGGCTCGACGCGCATTCCCAAGATCCAGGAGATCGTCAAGAAGTTCTTCGGCAAGGATCCGAACAAGACGGTGAACCCGGACGAAGTGGTGGCGATTGGCGCCGCGGTTCAGGGCGCCGTACTTACCGGCGAGCAGAAGGACGTTCTGCTGCTCGACGTCACTCCGCTCTCACTCGGTATCGAAACGCTCGGCGGAGTCACCACCGTGCTGATCCCGCGCAACACGACGATCCCCACCAAGAAGAGCGAGACGTTCTCGACGGCTGATGACAATCAGACGACGGTGGAGATCCACGTTCTGCAGGGCGAGCGCGAGCTCGCGACTTATAACAAGACCATCGGCAAATTCCAGCTCACCGGAATTCCGCCCGCACCACGCGGGATGCCGCAGGTCGAGGTCACCTTCGATATCGATGCCAACGGCATTCTGCACGTGACGGCGAAGGACAAGGCCACCGGCAAGGAACAGAAAATCCGCATCGAGGCTTCCAGCGGACTTTCCGACGCCGAGATCGATCGCATGGTCAAGGACGCGGAGAAGAACGCAGCCGAGGACAAAAAGCAGCGTGAAGCAATCGACGCCCGCAACCGTCTCGATTCGATGACCTACGAGGTCGAAAAGAACGTCAAGGAATGGGGCGATAAGGTCTCACCCGAGACGAAGACAAAGATCGACGCGTCGATCGAGCGCGCTCGCAAAGCCCTACGCGGGGATGACATGAACGAGATCCGCTCGGCGCAGGAAGAGCTGACGAAGGTATTCAGCGAAGCGGGACAGGCATTTTATCAACAGCAGGCGCAGGCAGCACAGCCCGAAGCGGGCCAACCGGCCGGTGCAACCGCAGGCGCAGAGTCGGGTGCAGCGAAACCCGACGACGTCGTAGAAGCCGATTACGAGATCGTCGACGAAAAGAAATAACGTTCAGTAGGTCCAATAGACGATGGCCCACCTGGGGAACCGGGTGGGCCATTTCTTTTACTTACGACGCCGTTAACCCTTCACCCGCCAATCTGCCAAACTGCCCCACCACGCGTCGGGCCTGATCCCCACCGGCTCGATCCGCTTCGACGCACCATGCACGTTCCGAAGCTCGTATAACCAGATGGCAGGAGCGTCTTCGATCAGAATGCGATACGCGCGTCGGTAAAGATCCGCGCTGCGCGTTGGATTCATCTCCCTCACCGCGCTGTCGATGACCGCGTCGAAGGCCGGATTTCGATAAGACGATTCGTTGTACCCGCCCTTCTTGATCTCGGAGCTCGCCCACTCTTCACGCACGGACGACGGCGTCGGATCGATATGCCACGCGTTGAGCAGAGCTTCGAATTTGCGGTCCTCCATTCGAGCGCCGAATGAATTCACTTCCATTGCGTCGATCCGCACGTTCGCGCCAGCCTTTTTCCATTGGTCCTGCAGCAACACCGCGATCTTCATCCTGGTCGGACTGGAAGTCGGCACCATCAGCGAGAACGCCAGCGGAGTTTTTCCGCGACTCCGAAACCCATCAGCCCCGCGCAGCCATCCGAGCGAATCGAGCGTGCGCGTTGCTGAAGCTGTATCGAAGGGAATGCCAAGCGTAGTGTCGGACGTCGCGAGAATGCGCGTCGCCGGACCGTGAGACACCAGGCCGAGGGTGTCGAAGACGTTGTGGACGATCGCGTTGCGATCCACTGACATGACCAGCGCGCGCCTCGTGCTACGGTCCCCGAAGACCGGGCTGGGTCCGCTGCCGGCCGCGTTGCGGAGGTTGAACGCGACGTACGCGTAGTCGAGGCTTCCGGGGGAGACGATGAGCTTCTCCTCCTTCGCTTTCACCTGCGCCACCAGCTCCGGGCGCACCACGTCGAGGAAGTCCGCCTGCCCATTGAGAAAACGCAGTGATGCTGCGTTGTAGTCCGAAGCGACAAGCCAGATCGCCCGATCGACGTTTGGCCGCCCGCGGTAGTTTGCGCTGTCCGCCTGCAGCACGATCCGTGATCCCCGATCCCACGAGCCAAACCTGAAGCGTCCGCTGCCGATGGGCGCGCGGGCGAACGTGCTCTCGTGTAAAGACGCGGGCGCGGTCTTCGACAGCAGGTGCTCGGGAAGGATTACAACCGGACTCGCGACCTTGTAGAACTCGTCGGGCATCCGCTGGTGAAACCAGACGACAGCCGTAAGCGAATCCGGGACGGTCACCGAATCGACGTTCTCCAGATTCGACGAGAGCGGAGAAGCCAGGCTGGTATCCCTCACCAGCTGAAATGTGAAGCGCACGTCGGCGCCTCCCACAGCAACCCCGTCGTGCCACTTCGCGTCCGGGTTGATATGGAATTCCACGAACGACGAATCCGGACTCCAGCGCCATCTGTCCGCGAGACGCGGAGTAAATCCGGCGTCCCCCACGGTGTTGAGCGAAGCGCCGACATCGGCCAGGTTGTCAAAGATCTGGTCAGTGACCTGTTTCCCTACCAGCGAGATCGTGAGGGGAGGGAGGAGCACGTCAGCGTCGGCGGCCGAAGAGATGACTATGGTCCCGCCCACATGCTTATCGCTCGAACACGCGCCGAGCAGAACCAGCGGAAGCGTGATCGCGCACAGGCGCCTTCCGAGTGTCATCCGGATGTTCCTATAGCAAAAGTTGCGAGGCCCTGCGGCGTGCGATGGTCCGACACCTGGGCGGTCGATGCCCAGTCGAGGAAGGTCTCGAGCAGGTGTGGATCAAACTGGCCCGCCGACGTGCGCATGACCTGGGCAGCGCGCGCGTGCGGAAGACTGTCCCGATACGACCGCGCCGTCGTGAGCGCGTCGTAGACATCGGCCACACAAAGGATGCGAGCCGCAAACGGAATGTCTTCACCGGCGAGTCCGTCGGGGTAGCCACCGCCATCCCACCGCTCGTGATGATTGCGAATGATCGCTCGAACGTCGCCGGGAAAATCGATCTCGGCGACTAGCTCGAGCCCGGCTTCGGGATGGCGTTTAATGATTGCCCATTCTTCATCGGTGAGATTGCCCGCTTTGTTCAACACCTCGGTGGGAACGATGATTTTGCCGATATCGTGCAGAAGCGCGCCGAGCCTGAACCAGAAGAGCGATCGGGAATCCATGCCGGTGCTATCGGCAAGTACGCATGCGAAAAAAGCCACTCGCTGGCAGTGGCCCTGGGTGTAATGATCCTTACTCTCGATCGAGTCGCCCCAGTGATGCGCCATCTCCAGAAAGCGCGCCTCGAGCGCGGCATTCCGGCGCTCGACTTGCGCCACCCTGTGCTGCGCTTTCAGGCGCGAATATAACGCGTGCGACTGGTTGAGATGGGCGAGCATATCGCGGTGGCGCTTCTGGGTCCAGTAAAGCTCCGCCAACTGCTCCGTGACGTCTGCCTTGAGCAGAAGATCTTCTGCCTCCTCGGCGCATTCGCTCGCTCTTCCGAGGTACTCGGCCGCTCTCATATAGTCGCCGCGCTCTCTCGCGATCACGCCCACGTGTCGAAAGACCTCTCCCCGCCATGACGGCGCGATATCACCCGCCAGGGCGAGCAGAGGCTCGACGCGCTGCTGTGCTTCTTCGAAGCGCTCGGTTGCGATGCAGAGCTGCACCTGATTGAGCGCCACGTTCAGCTGGTTCGTGTGATCACGCTCCTCGCCGAACGTGCGTTGTGCTTCGGCATACGCGGACGCAGCGCGATCCAGCTCGCCGAGATCGGTGTAGGCAAGGCCGATGTTGTTGAGGACCTGTGCGGCCTGATCCTGCAACCCGAGCGCACGGTAACCTTCGAGACTCGAGTGGAAGGCCTCCAGCGCCCGACGAGCGTCCCCGCGAATACTGGCGACGGTGCCGAGATTCTGATCGATCATCGCCAACGCTTCGGCATCCCTGATGGACTGTGCGGTAATCCGAGCCTCGGTGTACATCGACTCGGCGCGATCGAGATCGCCACCCGTCTGATGTACGATCGCCACTACGTTCAACGCCTGCGCGATAGCGGATGGTGATCCGGCCTGGGTCGCCGCTGCTACCGCCGCCTCCAGGACATCGATAGCCGCTCCGCGGTTCCCCTGCTCCAGATAGGCGCGACCGAGCCAGCGCAGCGCTGAAAGACGATCTGTGGGATCGGCTGAAGAATTCCTGACCAGACTTTCGTAACGCGACGCTGCATCTGTCCAGCGGCCCTGCTTCTCCGCCAGCTTCGCCTCGTCTATGACTGTTTTGACCGCTCTCGCTTCCACCCCGCTTGCGCGAGAAGTGGATCGGCTGGTCACGAGGACGCTAGGATTGCGCGCCGCGTAGACCCGTCGTCGCGCAGTTTTCTGGTGAGCGTCGGACGGGAAATCCCGAGTATCCGAGCCGCGGCGCTGAGGTTGCCCCCGGTAAGTCCAATTGTCGTGTGTATTGCTTCGTCGACGATGGCCTGGAGCGACTTGCCCTCGGCGGGAATGCGGATGACGCCCCCAGCCGGCGTTTCGACGAGCGGTATGTAAGAGCGCCGCTGCAGGGACAGGTGGTGCGGCTGGATGAGATCCCCGGAGCAGACGACAACCGCGCGCTCGATCACGTTCTTGAGCTCACGGATATTGCCCGGCCAGCGATGCCTCTCGAGCGCGCTGATTGAATCCTGTCCAAGGTGCAATTTCTCCCTGCCCTCGCTCTCGGCGTGTCGCTTCACGAAATAGTTGGCGAGGATAGGAATGTCCCCATCCCGCTCGCGCAGGGCTGGAAGCTCCAGCCTCGCGACGTTCAATCGGTAGAAGAGATCGGCCCGAAAACGATTATCGGCTACTGCGGTCTCCAGGGACGAGTTTGTCCCCGCGACAATCCGGGCGTCAAGAGCGCGTTCCTCGGACCCGCCCAACCGCCGAAAACGCCTGTCTTCGACGACCCTGAGAAGCTTTGCCTGAAGCTTGAGGGGAAGCTCGGCGACTTCGTCCAGGAACACCGTGCCCCCGCCGGCGACCTCGAACAATCCACGCTTGAGGTTACGAGCGTCGGTGAAAGCACCGGGCTCGTGGCCGAAAAGCTCACTCTCGAGAAGAGTCTCCGGGATGGCGGCGCAGTTGATCGCAACGAATGGTTCGTCTGCACGCGCGCTCGCCGCGTGGACTCCACGGGCAAAGAGCTCCTTCCCGGTCCCCGTCTCCCCGACGAGTAAGACCGTGACACTGCGGCTGGCCGCAACCTGGGTCGCTAGAGCGATAACTTCGCGGAGGGCTGCGCTCTCACCGATTACGTGAGCGTCCCAGCGATCCGCCGAGGCGAGCTGTGATCGGGCTGAAATATTACACCGTCCCATTCTCGCGCGGAAATCGCACCACCCGCGCGCGCGGAATTGTGAATTCGTCGAGCGTATTACGCCCCAAATGAGCTTCCGGGGCTTACCTAGGAGACGAGGAAACGCCGGCCCAAGTCACCCATTTTGGCGCTTTACACTCGTTTATGGGACGATGGGCAGTCGACCGCTAAAGAACAGTTTCAGGCCGGCAGCGATGCGATCAGGGCGTTGATTTCCGCGGCTTCGTACTGCGCGCCGACCCCCTCGAATGACTCTGCTGCTTCCTGCCACGCAAGGCGGGCGTCTGCCGAATTTCCAAGGGCGCGAGACGTTTGACCGAATTCACGCAGCATCTCAGCCTGCAGGAGGCGGTCCTCTATGCCCTCAGCCTCGAAGATGCCGATCCTGAGCGTAGCGATGCTGGCGTCGAAAGCCCCGCGCTCACGCTCGATCATCGCGCGACACTTCAGTGCCTCGGCGATGGTGAGATGATCGCCTCTTTCGCGCGCGGCCTCCAGCGACGACGCGCAAGCTTTCTCAGCGTCGTCGAGCTTTCCGCTGACGGCCCAGACCTGTGCCAGGTTCAAGGTTATGATGTTTTCGATCAGCGAATCCGTTCTCGCTTTGGCGATCGATAGCGCTCGGTGAAACGTTTCGACCGCGCGCTGATAGTGGCCAAGCTTCGTGTAGAGCATGCCGAGGTTGTTCAAGACCCAGGAGAGCGCCTCTTCATCATGCGCCCGCTCGAACGCCGCCAGACTGTTGGAGTAGCGCGCCTCGGCAGCGACGAAGTTGCCGCGCATGTTGTGGAGGACGCCGCGATTTTGCTCGATCATGCCGAGCAGACGAACATCTCCCGCCCTGCCGGCGTGGTCGGCTGCCTGGCCATACAACCGCTCACTCTCCGACAGGTTGCCGCGCCGCTGCGCGATGATCGCAAGGCAGTTGTACCCGTGGGCCTTGGCACTCACTGAGTTGCTTCGCTCGGCCAGGATGAGGCTTTGCGTATAGCACCGGTAAGCGACTTCCGTCTCTCCCTGCTCACGGTGGACAGTTCCTTTCCACCTCAGAACATCGGCAAGCGCGGACAGATCCTGTTCGCGCTCCAGGGCCTCGATGGCGTCGTCATAGAGTCGCAGTGATCGCGCCGTGTCCCCGCGACGCTCCGCGTCACGGGCGTGCTCGACGAGGACGCGCGAGGACGTGTGTGCACCTCTGAGCGGCCGTTCAGCATTTTCGCTCTTGTCATTCCAGCGTTCGAGCATGGCTACTTCATACAACCAAGTAAGAGTTATTTCAATAAGGCAGTTGGCTGTTGAGAATCGCTCGGCAGCTGAAGACCATTCGGCTGTTGGCCAGCTCCTGACTGATTGTCGCGCTGAGTATCACAGCCTTCGACGCAAACCCATGCGCCGGAGATGAGTATGTACCGCGAATAGGTAGCGTGGACATCAGCTGTCGGTGTAACGCGCTTCTGTGGTGTCGGGCTTGTGAGGCGAGTGGAGTCTCCGCACGCTAGACAAGCAACGGCGCTCACAGCCGCGAGGTACCGGTAAAAACGGCGACCTGACATTGTGAACCACCTCGGTTAGAGACTTGTGACTTCCCAAGCTCATCCGAGGCATTAGGCGTGCCCTTTCCTAAAGCGTTGCGCTACAGGTAGTTACAAAATAACTACCTGGTTAGCGGTCTATTTTGGTCTAACAAAGCATTACGAACAGCCGAAAACTTCGACGGTCTTTGTTCGGCGTCAGGCCGTCGCGCTCGATGCGAAAATCGCCAGGCGTTGCGGGGTTGGCCGACCAGGAATGTCCGCTGTCTCCGCCCATTCGAGAAAAGTTTCGAGCAGGTCCGGGTCGAATTGTCCGGTTGAAGAGCGCATGATTTCCGCCGCACGCGCGTGGGTGAGACCGGGGCGATAGGAGCGCGTCGTTGTAAGCGCGTCGTATACGTCGGCGACGCAAAGAATCCGCGCCGCGAACGGAATATCCTCGCCCTTGAGTCCGTCCGGGTAACCCTTTCCGTCCCAACGCTCGTGATGGTTGCGAATAATAGCCCTGATGTCGCCGGGGAAATCGATGTCGGCCACGAGTTCGAGGCCGGCTTCTGGATGCCGTCTCATGATCGCCCACTCCTCGTCGGAAAGCTTTCCGGGTTTGTTGAGCACCTCGGTGGGCACGATGATCTTGCCGATGTCGTGAAGAAGTGCGCCGATGCGGAACCAGAAAAGCGACCGGGCATTGAATCCGGCGCTGTCAGCGAGGACGCATGCGAAGAAAGCGACGCGCTCGCAGTGGCCCTGAGTGTAGCGATCCTTTCCTTCGATCGAATCGCCCCATTGTTGCGCCATGTCGAGAAACCGCGCTTCGAGCGCCCCGTTCCTTTTCTCGACCTGCGCGACTCGGTGTTGAGCCTTGAGCTGCGAATAGAGCGAGTGCGCCTCATTCAGATTCTGCAGCATGTCGCGGTGCCGCTTCTGCGCCCAATAAAGTTCAGCAAGCTGCTCTGAGACATCGGCGCGCAGAAGGAGATCGCCGCTCTCTGTCGCGTGCTGCTCGGCTTTCAACAGGTTTTCAGCGGCGGCTGGGTAGTCTGCTCGCTCGCGCGCGATGACGCCGAGGTGGCGGAAAACTTCGCCACGCCACGGCGCGGAATCGCTCCCCGGTACACCGAGGAGCTTCTCGCATTGCGCGAAAGCTTCGTCGTAGCGTTTACCCGCGATGTAGAGCTGGACCTTGTTGACCTCGAGATCCAGCTGACGAGCGTGGTCGCCATCCTCCTCGAATGCGAGAGCAGCGTGGTCGTAAGCCGACTCAGCGTCAGCAAGCTCCCCAAGCTCCATGTAAGCAAGCGCGATGTTGTTGAGCACCTGCGCTTCGTGGTTCCGCATGCCGAGCGTCTGGTAGCCGAGATGACTTAGACGAAAGGCTTCGAGCGCGGCGCGCAGGTCACCGCGGATCATGGCAACCGTGCCCAGGTTTTGATCGATCATCGCGATCAGCGCGCCGTCTCCGGCCAATTCGGCTTTCTCGCGCGCGGCTTCGTACATCGCTGCGGCCTGGTCGAGGTCGCCACCGACCTGATAGACAATACCGACGACATTGAGCGCCTGGGCCACTGCCGGCGGGGAACCGATTATGTCGGCGGACATCACGGCAGCCTCGAGGACATCGAGCGCCGCGCCGCGGTTTCCCTGCTCGAGGTACGCACGGCCGAGCCAGCGGAGCGCCGCCAATCTGGTGGTCGCGTTTGCGTCAGGATCGCGTACCAGAGACTCGTATACAGCGCAGGCGTCCGCCCAGCGGCCTTCTCGCTCGGCCGCTTTAGCGCTTTCGATGTTCTGCCTCACGGTGGAAGACTCCACCGCTTTCAACTCGATTGTCGGCCTGCTTTTTATCATGACGACGCAACCACTGTCCCAGGGGCTGCTCGCCGCGCGGTGCGCGAGCGGAGATCGGCCCAGCGCTAAGGAGACGAGGGACCGAGGGCTGCAGCAACCCCGACTAAAGGAGCGCAGTACGTCGCCTTACCGCAACCTGTCAGCCGGGTAACGAGTGCAGCTGCGCTCTGACTTCCGCTAGTTCCTGGCTTGCGCCGATGTGCTCGTACGAGACGACCGCTTCCCGAAATGCGGAGCGCGCCGCCCCGGGGTTGCCGACCGCACGGGAGATCTCGCCCAGCTCGCGGAGCATCTCGGCGTGCAGAAGCCTGTCCTCCGCGCCCTCCGCTTCGTAAATGGCGATTCTCAAGGTAGCTATGCTCTTGTCCAGCGCGCCGCGCTGGCGTTCGATTGCCGCGCGGATCTTGAGCGCACCGGCTGCAGTCAGGTGGTCGCCGCGACGCTGGGCCTGATCGAGCGCCTCGGCGCAGCATTCGTCGGCCAGCTCAAGTCGGCCCATGCCAACCCATACCTCGGCGAGGTTGAGCTTGATCACGTTCTCGACAACCGTATCAACGCGATTCACGGCGATGGCCAGGCCACGTTCGAGGTAGTCGCGTGCCTCGTCGAAGTTTCTGATTTTGGTATGAAGGATTCCGAGGTTGTTGAGCACCCAGGACATCGGCTCTGAATCGCACGCCATCTCGAACGCGCCGAGGCTGTTGGAATAGAAGGCGGCGGCCTGAGCAAAATCGCCGCGCATGCTGGCGAGTACTCCGCGGTTCTGTTCGATCATGCCGAGGAGTCTGGCGTCCCCTGCTTTCGCCGCCAGCTCCGAGGCTTGTGCGTACAACCGTTCGGTTTCCTTGAGATCGCATCGTCGCTGAGCGACGGTGCCGAGGCAATTCAGCGCGTGTGCCTGCGCCGCGTCCGACCCGATTAGCCGCGCCTTCTCCAGGCTCATCGAGTAGGCTCGGAACGCTCCTTCCGTCTCGCCCTTTTCACGCAACAACGTGCCTTTCCACCGAAGAATCTCTGGAAGGAACGGGTCGATACTCTCAGCGCTGAATTGCGACAACGCGTCGTCGTAAAGGCTGAGCGCCTTCCCGTTCTCTTCCAGTCGTTCTGCTTCCCGAGCCAATTCGACCAGCAGGTGTGCGCGTTCTACATTATCGCTTTTGAGCATGTAGACCGCCCTGGTTTGAGGTTTTCACGCCCGATACCAGCTTCGGGGCTATTGATCAGCCCGAAGCCAGCATGTACCGGGAGAAGTGATTGATAGTCCAGCTCGACGATTCCGGGAGCGTCGGATTCGAGGATCTGAAAATCGTGATCGACGATTCGATTTCCAGGGCGTTGAGCAGCTTGCCCAGGTCGAGCAGGTCGTCGGCGATGTACGCCCCGAAAAGTTGGCCGGAGAGGGGCTGCCCGTAGACGCTGGTCTGTCTCAGAAGCTGCGTCACGACGACCGGTCTCGCGAAGCGAGTGCCCGTCGGCTCCATCTTGTACGCGACGTAGTTCGGGTCGGCGGTGATTGTGATCAGCGTAGACTGGCTGAGCGCGCCGGCCGGGAACGTGATCGCAAAGTCCGTTTCGGGAATTGTGAGAGTTCCGCCCCACGGAGTGATCACACCGGAGACCTTATGAGAAACGTTCTCATGGTCCGCGCCCCAGGCGACCGGATGGACAGTGATGCCCGTCGCGTCCGCTACGAAGCCCACCACTTTGGTGACAGGCTGCAGAACCGCCCCGATCAAGCCTGAAAGCAGTCCGTTCTGCGCCTGAGTCGGCGCCACGGGAGGTGACGTTGGCGAATCGACGCAGGAAAGAGCTAGAGCCGCGGTGAAGACCAACAGTGTCGAGCGGACAAACCTGTTGCGAATCATGGAGGGACCCAGGTGGTGGTGGACCAGCGAACGAGTGGATTTCGGGAAGCTGCGCAACTACAACGTGGTGAGTATCAGCCTGACGCCAGCATGTACCGCGAGAAGTGCCGGATTACCCAGACCTGCGCGTCTGGAAGGCCGGAAAGGGGGGAGAAAATTGTTTTTGAAGGCTCGATCTCAAGGACCGGAACCTTGCCGCTCAAGTTGACGCTGTCGTCGGCGATGTACGCCGCGTACAGCTGGGTTCTGAGCGGCGCGCCCGACAGCGAAGTCGCGCTCAAGGACTGTGTTACGGTTACGTCCTTCAGGAACTGCGTGCCCGCCGGTTCCATCTTGTAGGCGACGTATTGCTCGTCCGGCGTCACGGTGATGGTGAGCGTGCTTGTCAGCGCGCCCGCAGGAAAGTCCATCGTGAGGCCGGTTTC
>DATBXT010000054.1:0-3659 GCA_036514115.1 Gemmatimonadaceae bacterium | reverse complement strand
CTGCGCAAAGCCCGCGCGCTGAATCTCGGCCAGCACGAGGTTGAAGATCTCGTCCATCCGCTGATGGATGATGTGGGCGAGAACTTCTCTCGGAAGCTGCCGCTCGCCCTGCGCCACCGTGCTCGGAAGCTGGATCACATCGCCGGGATTAACGAGCGGCTCGTAGGCGCAGCCGAATTTCTCCTTCAGCCGCTCTGCATCCGCTTGAGTGACGCCCAGTCCCTGGATGATGTCGCTGGTGACGTTATTGCCGCCGTAGTTCACCGTGCCGAGGTAGCGAATCTTTCCCTCGTGAAAAACGGCGATGTCCGTAGTGCCGGCTCCCATTTCCACCAGCGCGACTCCCAGTTCCTTCTCGTCCTCGGTGAGGACGCTCAACGCACTCGCCAGCGGTTCGAGAACCAGCTCTCGAACGTGATAGCCCGCTCGCTCCACTGACTTCCGCAGGTTCATCGCCGGTGAAGCGCCGATCGTCACGAGGTACATCTCGGTCTCGAGCCTGGTGCCGATCATCCCAATCGGATCGCGGATGCCCTGATTCTTGTCGACGGAATACTCCTGCGGAATCGCGTGCAGAAGCTCCCTGTCCTGTGGCACTGGCTGGGCACGGGCCACTTCATTCGCGCGATCGACATCTGCCTTGGAGATCTCATCGCCATTTACGGCAACGATGCCCTTGCTGATCATCGCGCGCACGTGCTCGCCGGCGATTCCCGCATATAACGCATCGATCTTCGTTCCCGCCATACGCTCGGCGTCCTCGACCGCTTTCCTGATCGATCGCGTTGTCTCTTCAATGTCCGAAACGATCCCGCGACGGAGGCCCGTCGTTCGCGCCTGACCAACGCCGAGAATCTTCAGGTAGGCGCCGCTTCTCGCGTCGCCAGGCACAGCCTGACCGATCACCGCAGTCGTTTTCGCGGATCCTATGTCGAGACCGGTAATTATGCTCTCAGGATTCATTGAAGCCTTGCGATCACCTGATCGCGATAACGTAAATCGAGCTCACCGACACGTAGCTGACGACGCGCGAGATCGGTTTCAACGGGAAAGATATCGGCCATCCGCTCCACTGACAGGCCTACCGGAACGCGGACTCGCAGCGTTCCACCACCTGAAGCGCTGTCGGTTGGAGCGATCGCTCGCGAGAGAGACAACACGATTTCGTCTCTGCCCGCACGCCTCACTTCCTCGATACGATTAAACACTCCGGGCTCGCTGGCGCGGATCGCACCGACGAGCTTAAGAAGAACGGGATCGCGAGTCGCAACAATCGGCAGGTCGAGAGCGGTGCGCGCGGGATCGATCGGGAGCTGCTTTCCGAGCGAGTCGAAGGCCAGCAATCCTGTCGGAGTCTGGATCAGCGCGACGGGGAGATTCTCCTTGATCGTGACGACCAGAGTTCCCGGCATGCGGCGCGATATGGTGACGTCGGAGACCTGCGGGTGCGCGCGCACGCGAGCCTTGTAAAGGGTCAGATCGTCCCACAGCGAAGCGAGCGTATCCACTTTCAGTCGCTGCACGATCTCGCCGGGCTGAAGATACCGGGCACCGCGAACCTCGATCGTTCTCACCCGGAAAAAAGCCATTCGCTTCCCCGCCTCGCGGGTGCCCCATGCGGCGGCCATGATCACCGCCAGCAGAAACAACGCGCCCAGCAGCTTCCACCCTGGCTTGCGAAGCCGTTCGCCGGCGCTCATCCCCGCTTCTCCAGCTGCTCTTTGAGCTCGTGTCCCGTTCGTGTGATGTCACCGGCCCCGATGGTGATGATGACGTCGCCTTCGCGAAGGAAGTTCGACAGCGCCGCGGCGAGATCGCTGCGCGTCCCCTGCCAGGCGGGCGGTCGCCCCGCTCGACCCATGGCGGATGCGACGAGGTCCGAAGTAATCCCGGGTATCGGCTGCTCGCGTGCCGGATAGATCTCGGCGAGAAACACACTATCGGCGTTCGCCAGAGCCTGACCGAATGCGTCGCAGAAATCGCGCGTGCGGGAGAACAGGTGCGGCTGGAACGCCGCCACTATGCGGCGCCCTGGATACGACGACCGCGCGGCTTGCAGTGTTGCCGCAATCTCGGTCGGATGATGTGCGTAGTCATCGACAATGGTGACCCCGCCCACATCGTAAAGATGCTGGAAGCGCCGGTCGACACCACCAAATTTCAGCAAGCCCTGGCGCATCGCGTCCAGCTTGACGCCGAGTGATAAACCGACGGCGATCGCCGCGAGAGCGTTCTGGACGTTGTGGTGTCCGGGCACTCGCAGTGTAACGTCACCGAGTGGGTCATCATCGTAGCTCACCGCGAAAGTAGTGATGTGACCGTCCGAGCGGACGCCACGGGCGACAAGCCTGGCGTCGCGTGACGCGGCATTCCGGCTCGTACTTCCATCCCTCTGAAGGCTGTAGCGAATTATCTCCGCGCTGGCCGGGAGGCCAATCGATCTGGCGCCGGCGTCATCGTCACACAGGACGATCGCGGCGGCGTTGCGCACGAAGTCCGAGAATGTCGCCTTGATATCATCGAGATCGCGGTAAATATCGAGGTGATCGGCTTCCATGTTGGTGACCACCGCCACCGTCGGCGACAGAGTCAGAAACGACCGGTCGTATTCGTCCGCTTCGACAACGAACAATTCATCCGACGCATAGCTCAAATTGCCGTTCCATTCGCCGACGCGTCCGCCGGCGATGCCGGTCGGCCGCAGACCGGCGGCGGCAAGCGCCGCGGTGGTCATCACAGTGGTCGTCGTTTTCCCGTGGGTGCCGGCGATTCCCACGACCTTGCCGTCCGCGACAGCGCGTCCCAGTGCCTCCGCGCGGCGGGTGACAGGGATTCCCAGCTCGCGCGCGCGCACAAGCTCCGGGTGGCTCCTCGGCATCGCCGATGTCACGATAAGCTCGCGCGCACCTTCGACGTGCTCCGCGCTGTGGCCTGTCGACACCATTATTCCGAGAGCTTTGAGGTCTTCCGTCCAGCCTGGATTTGCGTCGCACCCGGTGACCCTGATTCCGCGGCGAGCGAGGAGCTCCGCCAGCGCGCGCATTCCTGCGCCGGCGATTCCCACGAAATGAATCGGACGCGTGTCCCCGGTGTCGATGCTCGCCATCGCTGGTCGCTCGCTTGGCCGCGTCAGCGGCGCGGCTTGCGGCGGCCGATCAGCTCGAGAATGTGCTGCGCGATGTCCGCCGCCGCAGTCGGTCTCGCGCGCTCCAGCGATTTCGCGCGCATCGTGGAAAGTCTTTCCGGGCTGGCGAGCAATGATGTAACGGCCGCGGAAAGAGTATCGGCGGTCAGCTCGGACTGGCGGATCATCTCCGCCGCGCCCGAAGCCGCCAGCGCCTTCGCGTTCGCGGTCTGATGGTCGGCTGCGGCCGTCGGCAGCGGCACGACGATCGTCGGAATTCCCCAGGCACACAGCTCGGCGGTCGCCATCGCTCCAGCCCGGGACAGGGCAAAATCGGCTGCGCGATACGCTTCCGAGATCGGCGCAATGTACGCGCGCACCTTCACCCGCTCGCTCTCGTAGTGCGCGAGCTTCTCGAAGTTCGCCTTGCCAGTCGCCCAGATGATCCGCAAGTCGGCGGGCAAGCCGCGAGTGATCCACTGCCCGACGACATTGTTCATCGCCTGTGAGCCCTGACTGCCTCCGTAGACCAGCA
>DATBXT010000053.1:0-10706 GCA_036514115.1 Gemmatimonadaceae bacterium | reverse complement strand
AGGCGACGCGTTCGGCGACGCAACCGCGTTGAGGCCGATCGCTTTTGTGCCACGCACTCAGCATCGCCTGACGCGAGCCATTGGACCAGGCTGGATGTTGATGCCACACGCCTTCGCGTTCGTCGATCCGCTCTTCTCCACCGGCATTGCCTGGAGTCTCCGCGCGGTGGAGCGCATCGCGCTCGCCTTCGAGGCGGCGGCCGACAGAGACAGAATCCCCGACCACGCCACCCTCGACAGATACGAATTGGCGCTGGCCGCAGAGGCTGACCAGATAGATCTCGTCGTCGCGGGCGCGTACGAGGCGATGGCGCACTTCGACCTTTTCGCCGCGCAGTCGATGCTCTACTTCGCGATTGTCTCATTCGCCGAAGCGAGTCAGCGACTACGACCCGACGACTCGGTCGCGTGGAAGGGATTTATGGGTGTTCGGGACGAGGTATTACAGGATATCCCACGTGAGAGCCTGCGGCGTCTGCGAAACATCACCAGGTCACATCGAGCTGCGGGTTCGGCTGAAGAGCGCAGCGCGTTCACTGACTGGATCTCGGCGGCGATCGAGCCGCGTAATGTTGCGGGTCTCGCCGACACCCGTCGCCGGAATCTTTATCCGGTGGATTTCGATACGCTCGTGGGCGGACATGCGAAACTGGGGCTGACGCGCGATCAGTTGATCGCCGGGCTTCCCGGACTACGTGGGATGTCGCCGCCTCCGCAGTTCCGTGTTCCGGCACCCGACCAGGATCTCGATCTTGCTGCCGGTATGCGGGCGCCCGCATCCTTTACGCGACAGCGCGACAATCAACCCTGAGACTCAGGCTCAACACAAGGATTGGCAATGGCACAGGCGACGCTCAGGAATCAGCAGACGATTATCTCCAACGATCGCGTAGTCATCAGAAATCAGAAGAGGATCATTCAGAACCAGCAGCGCCTGATTCTCCTGCTCGGCAACCAGGGCAAGATCCTGCGGAATCAGAAAGCAATCATCCAGAACCAGAAGAAGATCCTGGCCGCCCACGCCAGACTGATCACTAAGTACTCGGCGGCTGCTCCGCGGAGATAACGTGGTGGACGGCGCCGGTATAAGAGCGCCAACGCTCGATCTCATCGGTTAGCGCCCGCCTCCCCGCGGGCGTCAGCTCATAATACCGGGCGATCCTGTTGTTGGCGGTGGTCCTCCAGTACGAGGTGACCCAGCCACGGTTATCGAATCGATGAAGAGCCGGATACAGGGAGCCCTGCCCGATCCGGAAAACGTCGCGCGATAAATGACGGATTCGATCGCCGATTCCCCACCCGTGCAAGGGCTCCAAAGACAGCGCCTTCAGGATCAGCATGTCGAGCGTCCCCTGAATGACGTCAGTTACTTGAGTCATGATTGTTCCTGTCGGAGCAAAAGGGGAGTATGATCGATTTTTATTCTTGCGCAAGGGTGACGGCCGCTCCTACATTGGGCGGCCAAGCGCAGCCTCGCGACTTCCCCTATCATCCGGATCTCCATTGCGCCACCGCTCCTCGATAGCGTGTCTGCTGGTGTTGACGCCGGTTCTCGCAGCGGGACAGACAGTTTCTCGTGATATACCGCCGGCAAACACGGCGGCCTCCAGCGGGCCACCTCACTGGCTTCACGTCGGCGGTCAGCTGCGTGGGCGCGCTGAGGCGTATCAGAACGGTGGATTCAAACCAGACAACTCCGACGAGTACATTCTGACCCGCGTGCTCCTCAACGCTCGGGTGCAGCCAAGCTCCAAGACACTCTTGTTCATCGAAGGGATGGACGCGCGTGGGCCGTGGAAGAACAAGAGTCCGGAAGGCCCCCCGTTTCGCAATCACGCCGATCTTCGCCAGCTCTACCTGCAACTGGGGGCGGATAAGGATCCGCTCATGCTCCGCGGCGGACGCCTCGAGCTCACTCTTGGAGATGGCCGATTGGTGGGTGCCCTGCCCTGGGCCAACACGGCCCGGACGTTCGATGGCGCGCGGGGAATGGTGACCGGAAACGGGTATCGGATCGACGCGTTCGCGTCTTCGGTCGTAAAGGTCGACCAGAACAATTTCGACAAGCACGTGCCCGGCAATAATTTTTACGGCGCCTATGGCAGCCTCACGAAGCTCGGCCCGAAGGCTTCGCTGGAGCCTTTCCTTTTCTGGCGCCGTCAATCAGGCCTCACCAACGAGGCCGGCACGCCCGGCACTATGAACTTTGGCACTTATGGCGTGCGCGGGTTCGGGAAGCTCCCAAGGAGCTTCGATTACGACACGCAGATGGCCTTGCAGAGCGGGTCGCTCGGAAGCGAATCGATCGGTGCCTGGGCGGGCCATTGGCTCCTGGGATACACGCTCTCGTCGGCGGCTCTCAAGCCGAGGCTGTTCGCGGAGTACAACCAGGCGACGGGGGATCAGGATCCCGCAGATAACAAGAAAGGAACCTTCGACCAGCTCTACCCAACCGGTCACGACAAATACGGGCTTACAGACCTTGTAGGCTGGCAGAACATGAAGCACGTGCGCGCCGGGTTCGACCTTGCCGTCGCCAAAGGCTGGCTCGCGACCACCAGGTACAGCCACTACTCGCTTGCCGCGGCGCGCGACGCGCTTTATACCGGAGGCGGGGCAGTTCTCGCGCGCTCACCCACTGGCACCGCGGGCACCGACGTCGGCCAGGAAATCGACCTCATCGCCGGCGGCAAGATTAACCCGAGTCTCGGATTCTCAACGGGGCTGGGTTATTTCTCCCCCGGAAAATTCCTGAAGGCCACGACTCCGGGTAAGCCCTACACCTATCCGTACGTGATGCTGACGTACGATTTCTGATCTTGACGACTTTCGCCCCGCACCCAATCTTCGCCGGACCCCATCGAGCGCCATATCGGAGAGACACATGACAGCTTCAACTCCTGCAATCCAGCAATTCACCGCAGACTCGTCGATGGGGCTTTACGAGAGTCTGAATTCCCGGTGGCATAGAGCGGCGCTCCTCACCTTCGCAGCAATTGTGCTGTTCCACTGGGCGGAGCATATCGTCCAGGCCTACCAGTTCTTCGTGCTCCACTGGCCGCGCCCGATGTCGATGGGAATTCTCGGCATGTACTACCCGTGGCTGATGAAGACCGAGGCACTCCACTACGGTTTTGCGCTGGTGATGGTGATCGGATTGTGGATTCTCAGAAAGGGCTTCACAGGGACGTCGTACAAGTGGTGGATGGTGTCATTCTGGATTCAGTTTTACCACCATTTCGAGCACTTCATCCTCTTCTATCAGGCGAACACCCACCATTACTGGTTCGGTGGAACTGTTCCCACCAGCATCGGCCAGATCTGGATTCCGCGCATCGAGCTTCACCTGATCTACAACACTCTCGTATTCATCCCGATGGTGGTTGCGATGTACTACCACGTGTATCCACCTGCACGTGATGCAGCGAAGATGGTTTGCAGCTGCGCGCGCCACGGGTCGCACCTCAAGAGGGCGGCATAATCAAAGACCCGCACGCTGAGCTCCGCGACCAGGTTCTCGATACAGTTCTTCGGGGACCTGGCTTGAGCGAGCGGGACGTGCGAGCCGCAGCCGCGCAGGGCGCGGGAGTGCCCGCCGATCTCCAGCCGCTGGTGAATAAAATTCACCGCAACGCCTACAAAGTGACGGATGAGGACGTCGCCGGACTCGCGGCAAAGTACGGCGAAGACGAGATGTTCGAGATCATAGTGAGCACGGCTCTGGGTGCAGCGGAAAAACGTCTCCGCATCGGCCTCTCGATTCTCGACCACGCATGAGACTGCAGAAGGTTCACAAAGGACATCGCTTTCGCGAGAAGGCGATACTTACCATCATGCGGCTGATGGCGGGCCACGCGCCGGGCGTAGTGCGAACGCTGTTTTACCGTAAGGAGTTTTTCGGTCAGCCGTTCTCGCGCCTCACCCAGCAGGTGATGCGTGGCCCTTCGCCGTGGAGCCTCGGCGAACGCGAGATCTTCGCCGCATTCGTATCCCGCCTCAACCAGTGCGTGTTTTGAACTAACGCCCACTCCGCGGTCGCGGAGGCAGCACTGAAGGACGGCTCGACGAAGCTGATCCTCGATAACTATCGCACAGCCCCGATCGACGAGAAGCTGCGCGCAATGCTCGGTCTCCTGGAGACGTTCACGCTTCAGCCCGAACAAATGAGCACTGCCGGCGTCCTCGCGGTGCTAGCGACTGGCGTGACACGTGAGGCAATCCGCGACGCCTTCTACGTGGCGTTCTTATTCAACGTCTACGACCGGCTCGCGGATACCCTGGGTTGGGAGCTGCCTGACGAAGGGTATTATCCCAAAGGCGCGCAGCGCCTGCTGACTCACGGCTACGTTTGAGCTGACGGCACCGACACGTATTAGCCGGCGGTCTTCCTTTTCGCGTTTGCCCGCAGATCGATCCACTTCGCCACCGGCCCAACCAGAGCGAGCGCGAAGAAGGCAGGGGCCGCGTTGAACCCCGTCGGTAGCGCCCAGCCTTTGTCCGACGCCAGTCGAATCAACGTCTCCATTACCGCGATCAGGACGGCGACCGTGACCTGTTTCCGACGGCCGCGCACTATGGTACGTGGATCAGTAATCATGAAAAAGACGAACAGCTGATACATCGGCCCTGTGATGGGGGCAATTTCAGCCAGCACAGGCTGGCCGAGCGCGACTGCGCGCAACGTGTTGAGAACAACGAAGCTCGCCACGTAGGTGAGCGTGATGTGAAGTACCCCAACGCGCGCCGCGATTATCAGACCGAAGAACCATATCAGAAGATTCGTCGTGACGTCGTTGCCGAACTGATGACTGAGGACCGAGATGTGATTGGGTGCCAGCAGCAGCAAGGCGGCGACCGCAAAATTCGTCGGATTCCACAGGTGGTTGTCGCGATACTTCAGCACGTACTTCGACGAGATGGCCAGAAAACCGCCAAGCACGAATGGCAGCAGCGACCCGCCTTGTGGCTTGAGCAGCAGCGTCAGGCTGATTCCGCTGATATAAGCGCTGAGGAGATTGACCACTTTGCCACGATCGAACAGGGACAAAACGGTCTCCGTCAGCACGCAAACCCCGAGCGCCACCACCAGTCGGTCGTAGCTACCGAGCATGTGGTAACGGAGCTGCGCGGTCACCAGGACCAGCGTTATCAGAAACGCGATGAGATAGCGCGGATCGATCCTGCTGCTGCGTTGCCAGACGCGCACGACGCCGTTTGGCGCCGCGGAGCTCAGACCCGTTGCCTCGCTCACTGCCTCATCGCTCCGGCTCGACGACGGTCGTGATACGGTCGATCGTCGGTCGCGACAGTACCTGCTCGGTACCTGAAGGCCAATGAATCACGATGCGATCGACCCATTCACGTGCCCCAAGTCCGAAGTGGATGCGGCGATCGTTCTGGCTGGCGAAGCCGGATCCGCCGTCCACGATCCTCCGCTGGGTAAGCCCACCCGTCTCGAGCACCACCTCGGCGCCTATTGCACTGCGATTGCTGCGCGTCCCCACGAGGCTGAGGCCGATCCAGTGATTGCTGCTGTCCGGATAGTCTCGATAAAGGACGGCGGGCTGGTTCTGATTGGCGACGACTACGTCCTGCCCGCCATGGTTCCACAGATCCGCTACAGCAACGCCGCGCCCGTCGTAGAGATCGTTCACCCCCACGCTGGCGGCAACGTCGATCCACCCGGCTACGCCGCGGTTGAGATAGACCCGCGACCGCTCGTACCCGGAGAGACTCGAGTTCCCGAATGCAGGCCACGTCGATGCGTCCTCGAAAAATCTCGCATTGGCGCCGGCGATCTTCGACATCGAATACCAGTAACTCCTGCTCGAATCAGCGGAGATGAATCCGTTCGCGACGAAGAGCTCGTTCGCCCCATCGTTATTGAAATCCCCGAACTGCGCACCCCACGCCCAGCCTGCGTCCGCCACGGCGCCCTCGGCGACATTGCGGAACCGTCCCGACTCGTTCATCTGGTTGAGGCGAAGGTTGTTGTTCTGGAACAGGTACCCACGCGCGGAGATGTTGGTGACGAATGCGTCGAGGCGGCCGCGATTGAATGCGTCACCGAGCGTCGCCGACATGCCGCTCTTCGATTCGCTCTCGAGGCCCGCGGTGGTGAGCACGAAGCGACGACCACCCTGGTTCAGATACAACTCCTCGGGACCGTAGTCGTTCGCGAGATAGATATCAGGCCAGCCATCTCCGTTGAAATCCGCCGACGCCGCGGCGAGAGTCCAGCGAGTGCTGCCGACACCCATCTTGTCGGTGACATCCTCGAATTTGCCGCCACCGAGGTTGTGGAAGAGAAGATTCTTCCCGCCGTTGGTGGCGAACTCGAAGCTGTTGTGCATGATCTTCGTAGTCGACAGGTGCCACAAGTCGATGTCGCTCCGGAAGTATGCGGTCACATATAAGTCGAGCAGGCCGTCACGATCGTAGTCCAGCCAGATCGCGCCGTTGCTGTTCATCCAGCGACGGAGTCCGGCCTGAGCGGTAATGTCCACGAAGCGGCGCCCATCGACGTTCTTGTACAGCACGAGATAGCCGTACCTGTAGACGAGCACGTCCTCTCGGCCGTCGTTGTCGATGTCCCCCCAAACCGCACCCATTGAGACGCCTTCACCGGCGCGATTCAGGTCCGCGAGGCCCGCGCTTGCCCCGACCTCCTCGAAGGTGCCGTCACCCCGGTTGTGATAGAGCGCGTTCGCGGCGCCGAACTGGCTGTTGGTGAAATAAAGATCCGGCTTCCCATCGCCATCGAAGTCCGCGACGGACACCGACGCGCCGAGCGCGGCGACGTGCGGCTCTATGGCGGCGATTTTCCGGTCAAAAGTCGGACGGTGGTGCACGAAGTGGATGCCGGCGGCCGACGTCTCATCGCGCAGCGCAAAGCCGGGATGCGCGGCATCGGACGCGGCGCGGCTGGTTCCGCGGTCCAGCCGCATTGCCAGCAGCATCGCCGCCAGGAACGGGATGGCCATAATGGCGCGTCGGACTTTGGGACCTGATCGCTGCATGTGCAATCCGCTCAGCCCGCGCTCTCTGCTGCTGCCACGAGCGGGTATGAGCGGCGGCTGAGTAGCAACCAACCGACGAACATTCCGAACAGGAAATTAGATGACGCGGTTTCGACGAGATGAGACATGCGCACCGTGTCAGGCATATAAGGATTTGGCAGCAGCAGCTGGGCGTTCATGAGGACAGAAAAGAGCAGAGCGATCGTCAGCGCAGCCTCCAGCCAACCTCCTCTAAGCATTTTAATAACGAGCACGGCAATCGCGACCCAGCACAACGACCGCAATATCTGAATCGGAACCAGCCAAGGAGTATCCCGCAGCACCGTCCCCATCTGGCTGATGAAACCGTTGTCGACGCCGCCGTAGTACTCGCGCAACGCCGGGTTCTGCCAGGCGATGAAATAACCGAACGTGAAATAGAGCACGACATAAGCGAGGGCGATGATTCCCAGCTTCCAGGCCCACTCGCTGCCCGACATCTGCGGGCGCGCATTTGACCTGGTGTCGAGCCCACCAGCTCTCGTTCTGCCCAGGATTGGCACTGCCAGCAACGAGAACGGGGCGCCAATCACCGCGCCCATCAGAAAAAGCCGAGGGACTGTGCCCGGAGGCAGCCGCGTCAGGAAAACTGCCGATTCAATTTGCGGCATGAAAGTCGTCACACCGTAAAACACGACAAACACGGCCACGACGAGGCGCCAGCCTCTCCAGCTCGATCGGAGCACCAGGTTGGCGATCATCGCCGCTTCCAGGAAGCAAACGACGACCAACCTCAGTGCTGCCGAACCGTCGGGCTGGGGTGTCTGAGGCGTTACGAAACCGACCACTCCACTCGCGAACGCAAAGCACACGAACAGCACGAGGGTCAGTGCGCTTAACCGGAGTGCGAGGGAAGCCGCCCTCACGGCGCGCCCCCGACTCGCGAAGGAGGTTGTGCGCTTGCCGAGGTCCGTCCCTTTACGATTCGCGTGTTGTACTCGCGGAGAAAGTGCTGATGTTGGTCGTCGCTCGGATAAACATCGTTGGCGGCGAAGGGATAGCTCTTCACACCGTGAAATGGCAGCGGCCCAACGGTGGTGCCGTATGCGGTGTTGAGATCCGAGTCCTTGATCCAACCGTCCGTGTAGAGAAGGAAGTCACGCGTCCAACCGGGCGGGAGCGTGCTCGCAGAGCTCGCGTCGAACTGAAGGGTCGCCTCGTCACCCGGACCCATGATGACGTACATGTCGTCCGGGCCATGGAGCAGCGGCAAAATGTCGCCGAAGCGGGTGAAGGCTCCTTCTATCGGCCGCCACGGTGATTCCTTTGTCACGTCGGCATAGTCGAACCAGTACGGCCCGTACCGACCGCCCTTCCGATACATCCTGGAAAAACCACGGAAGTGAAGATCGGCCGACAAAGGAGCCAGGGTGCTCAGCTTCGCCTCGCTGCTGACCACGTCGCGCGAGACGAACGCCTGGTCCCAATAGATCTGCATGCTCGTTCGCAGGCGCACGTGATGATCGGCCGTTGGAAATTTTCCCGCGAGATCGATCACCATCGTTTTGTCCTTCCCCGACGGGAATCCGATGCTGGCGATGGCGGTCCGCCATTTTCCAGCAGCGTCTCGCACCTCGAGAGAGGGCGGCGCAGCGCTGATCGTGTTCTGCTGGGCAAGCGCGACGTTAATGCTGGCGTCGGTGGGGTAAATCCAACCGCGAAGAAACAGGAAGCTGTCGGGCCGGCCCGCGTCGGGTCCAAGGTCGAGAATGAGATCGTGCGGCTCGACGACTCCCTGGTACTTCGTCGGCGTGAAGTTCGAGACGTAGATGTCGTCGCTCTCGCGCAGCGCCGGCAGCACGTCGTCGCCGCGTTCATCGATTGCCGAGAGCGGAAGCTGCTTGTGTGCAACCTTGAACAGGCGAAGCTTGACGGGGCCGGGTGGAACGAATCTCTCGTCGACAAACACCTCGACGGAATCCGGATGATCGACCGCCACCAGCTTCACCTCGTCGGCATATGCGGTCTCCCAGAGTTCCTCCGTGAGCTGCAGGAGATATCGTCCGTCGCGTGGCTTGAGCGCGTCACCGGGAATGCGCAGATACTCCTGAGACGCGCCCGCCGGCGCAAACGCGCTCTGGCGGCCGCCGGCCATGAGACCCAACGGCATTCCGAGGGCGCTTCGCCACATTGCATCGGTGACAAAGCGGAATTGCTTCCCATCCCAGGTGTAGGCGAGCGCGCACGACCCTTTGAGCATCTCCCGCTCGACTACATCCTGGTCCGAGCCGGGGAAGTAGATGGTCTGGGGCACTCCATTCGGCCATTCGACGCGAAGCACATCAGCCTTCAGATGCGACCCGAGCCCGAAGTGGGTCACGCGATCGGTAACCACGCGCGTCTCATAGAGATCGCCCGCACGCAGCTCCAGTCTCGCCCCGATACCAAGCGCGTTGTTCTTGCCGCTTCCATCGCGCAGACCTTTGAGCTCGACGTTCACGGCGAGATTGCTGTTACCGAGATCGTTGCGCAGAAAGCGCGGCGCGCCGGAGCCGTCGATCAGCCACAGATCCTGGTCACCATCCTCGTCCGCATCAGAGACGGCCATCGCGGTGGCCCCTGACTCACGAACGGATTGCGGAATAACCGTCGAACGGTCGATGAATCTCCCCGACCGGTCGTTCCGGAACAGAAATACGCCGGAGGATTGCCTGGCACCTGCCGCGGAATTTCCGATCACCAGCAGATCGAGCCAGCCGTCGTTGTCGTAATCGAGGAATCTCGCGGCTGAAGGGGAGATGCCGGCTATGCCCTGCACCGCCCCCGTCGAGCGAGCGTCGCGCGTGAACGTGCCGTTCCCTCGCCCGAGCCAAAGAGCTGCCTGTGCGCCCGCGGTGAACAGGTCGAGGAAGCCATCGTTGTTGTAGTCCCCGACCGCGACCGCAGTCGAAGCCCCGCCGGTCGTTAGTCCGCTCGCGGCAGTGGCGTCACTGAATCGCTGGGCACCGCCGTTGTGGAGCAGAGCGTCGCCTCCGTTAGTGCCCCCGCCGGCCACGAGAACGTCGGTGCGGCCGTCGCCATCGAAGTCGGCGAACACCGCGCCGCCCGCGTTGCTCGGCCCGGTCAGACCAAGCGGAGTAGTCGCTTCGGTGAAAGTGCCGTCGAGATTGTTTCGATACACGGTTCGCTGGACGGTCCCCAACAACAAGAGATCCAGATCGCCGTCGTGATCGAGATCGACGAAGACCGCTTTGCGCGCCCCGCGCACTTCGGCGACACCCGCCTTAGCCGTCGCGTCCTCGAAAGTTCCGTCGCCACGATTGCGAAGTAGATGCCCTCTCCCTTCGTCACCAATGACAAAAAGATCCAGCCATCCATCGCCATCGAAATCTGCAAACGTCGCGTAGGCCGCTCCCTGAGGCAGAGCGATGTTCGACCGGGTGGTCACATCGCGAACAAATCCGCCCTGCACGCGGTAGAGCCTGGCGGTGGATTTCCCGGTCGCTCCCAACCGCGCAGAGACGAACAGATCGTCTGTTCCATCGCCGTCTACGTCGCCAACAGCGATTGCCGAGGCTGCCGCCGCTGCGCCGACTGTCGCTGATGCCTCTCCTCCCGCGAGCCCTGCGTCACTGGTGGCGTCCGTAAACTTTGCGACATCGACGGACGCCTTGTCGCGTGTGCCATGAATGGAGATAAAGCCTTTCG
>DATBXT010000052.1:0-32507 GCA_036514115.1 Gemmatimonadaceae bacterium | reverse complement strand
CCGAAGCCCCGGTAAACGGCGGCCGTAACTATAACGGTCCTAAGGTAGCGAAATTCCTTGTCGGGTAAGTTCCGACCTGCACGAATGGCGTAACGACTTGAGCACTGTCTCGACCACGTGCTCGGCGAAATTGCAGTCTCGGTGAGGATTCCGAGTCCCCGCAGCAGGACAAAAAGACCCCATGCACCTTTACTGCAACTTGTCATTGCTCGTTGCACGGTGCTGTGTAGAATAGGTGGGAGCCGTTGATCCCTGGGCGCTAGCCTAGGGGGAGGCAACAGTGAAATACCACCCTGCGCCGTGCGACGTGCTCACCAAAGCGAGGCAAACCCTCCTTGGGACCGTGGCAGGCGGGCAGTTTGACTGGGGCGGTCGCCTCCGAAAGAGTAACGGAGGCGCGCGCATGGTGCCCTCAGTGCGGTCGGTACTCGCACGCAGAGAGTGTAACAGCAGAAGGGCGCTTAACGGTGAGACCGACAGGTCGAGCCGATACGAAAGTAGGCTGTAGTGATCCGGTAGCCCCGCGTGGGCGGGCTATCGCGCAACGGATAAAAGGTACGCTGGGGATAACAGGCTTATCGCGCCCGAGAGTTCACATCGACGGCGCGGTTTGGCACCTCGATGTCGGCTTATCACATCCTGGGGCTGGAGCAGGTCCCAAGGGTCCGGCTGTTCGCCGGTTAAAGTGGTACATGAGCTGGGTTCAGAACGTCGTGAGACAGTTCGGTCTGTATCCGCTGTGGGCGTTGGAAGATTGAGGGGCGCGGACCCTAGTACGAGAGGACCGGGTCGGATTGCCCGCTCGTGTACCAGCTGTGGTGCCAACTGCAGCGCTGGGTAGCGAGGGCAAGCGCAGATAACCGCTGAATGCATCTAAGTGGGAAGCTGCCCCCAAGATGAATCTTCCCTGGAGCCTTGAGCTCCCTGAAGGGCCGGGAGAGACCATCCCGTCAAGAGGTCGCACGTGGACGCCGCGCAAGCGGTTTCGAGCGAAGCGATCCTCATCGCCCGTGAGGCTTGATCTCCTTATATGGTTTGAGTCGATCCTTAGTTGTATGACTCGAACCGACTAGCAGAAAACCAAGCGATCTAACGGTTGATTCGAACATCACACGATCACACTACTATCCAAAGTCATTTTGATAATCGCTGGCGACTGAAGCGCAGGGGCCACACCCGTTCCCATTCCGAACACGGTCGTTAAGCCCTGCAGCGCCGATGGTACTCCGTTCGAGAGAACGCGGGAGAGTAGGCCGTCGCCGGCACCTCATTGAAAGGCCCCGTCAATTGGATGGGGCCTTTCTTTTTTCTCGCCAGCCTATATGTATCGATGGCCTGGGCAAAGGCGGTAAAGACCAAAGTCGTCCAGTGTGAACGTTTTCTTTGGGGTGTAGGTCAACTGGCAGACCGCCGGACTGTTAATCCGGAAGTTGCAGGTTCGAGTCCTGCCGCCCCAGTCGATTGCCATTAAGACCGTAGAGCGATCTACGGTCTTTTTGTTTTGCGACCGCCGCAGTTGGTCCACCAACGGCAGTAACTTTCGGTCATGCCACGAGCGGGAATAGTGACAGTCGCCGGAAAACCGAACGTCGGGAAATCGACGCTTCTCAATCGCATCGTCGGTGAGAAGCTGAGCATCACCAGTCCGAAGCCGCAGTCGACACGCGACCGAGTCGTCGGAATCCGGACGACGCATGATTCACAGATGGTCATTCTCGACACGCCTGGCCTGCTGAACCCGCGGTATCCGCTTCAGCAGGCAATGCGTTCCACGGCTTTGCGCGCACTCGAGGATGCGGACGTCATTGTATACGTCTCTGACGCGACCGATGGCAAACCGCCGTCGCTTGTTGAAGCGGCTGGGTTGGACCGAACGCCGCAAGCTCCCATCCTGACAGTATTGAACAAGTCAGATCGACTCGAGCCGACGAAGGCGGCGGAGCTGACGACAAACGATGTCGCTCTGGTTTCCGCTTTAAGTGGTGACGGTGTCGCGGAATTGATGTCGCGCATTGAAGAGCACCTTCCCGAGAGTCCTTTCCTGTATCCAGCCGACGAGATCAGCACCCAACCGGTCAGATTTTTCGTCGCCGAACTGGTGCGGGAGACGGTCCTCGAGCAGCTGCATGACGAAGTGCCGTACAGCGTGGCGGTGCAGGTCGAGGAATATCGCGAGGAGCGCTCGCCTCTCTACATCCGCGCTGTAATTTACGTGGAGCGAGATAGCCAGAAGGCAATCATCATCGGCTCGAAAGGTGCGCAGATCCGAAAAATCGGCGAATCCGCTCGCGCAAAGATCGAGACGTTCGCTGATTCGAAAGTATATCTGGATCTCTGGGTCAAGGTTCTCGCCAACTGGCGCAAGAATCCCGGCAGCCTGTCGAGGTTCGGTTATCAACTGTCAACTGGAAAACGCAAATGAGTTTGTCACCGCGACTTCTTGAAATCCTCGTCTGCCCGAAGTGCAAGAGCGAGCTCGAGTACCGCGAGTCGGAGCAGGCACTGCTTTGTCCAAAATGCCGGCTGCGATATGCCGTGCGCGACGACATCCCCATTATGCTGATCGATGAGGCGACTCCTTACTAGCTTCGGCCTCTCCGCGCTCGTCGCGGCGAGCGTCGCAGCGCAAAGTCCAACGGGGAGCGAGAGCTCCCTCTTTTTGCTCCTGCCCACCGGCGCTCAGGCGGTGGGAATGGGCCAGACGATGGTCGCCAGCAAGCCAGGGAGCGAGGGCATCTGGTGGAATCCGGCATCCATTGGCTCCCAGAAGGAAAAGGAGCTGGCGATTCACCACTCGAAAACCATCGCTGGTGTCGGGGACGCGCTGACTTTCGTACTTCCGACTCACTCCTTCGGCACCACGGCGCTCTCGCTCAACATCCTGAACATCGGCGACCAGCAGGTCACCGACGAGTTCGGCCAGGTTGTCGGGGTCATTCTTCCGCGAGACGTGGTCCTTGCTGGCTCGTATGCGCTTGCGTTCACCCGTCGCCTCGCCGCCGGCATCAATTACAAGGTTATCCAGCTGCGCGTGGATTGCTCCGGACAATGCAGCAGCGTGGGGCCAGAGGTCGAGAGCTCCCGTGCAGTCGATCTTGGCGCGCAGTATGACCTGAGATTCGGTGCGCCCCTCACGTTGGGGGTAGCAGTCCGAAATCTTGGCGGGTCCCTCAATTCCCGCGAGACAAACCAGCACGATCCGCTGCCGACCCAGCTGGAGATGGGAGCCATGTACAGGCTCAGGTTCCTCGATCGATACGTGAAAGACACGGAGGTGCACGCGGGCGCTAGCTACATCGATTCTCGTGACTTCGGTGGCGAATCCCTACGGCTGGGCACTGACCTGATTTATCAGGGCAAGGTGCATCTCAGGGCAGGCTACGTCGGCCACGATGAGCGCAACGATGCGAGCGCATCTCTCGGGTTTGGTTTGCAGAGCGGCTCGTTTGTATTCGACATCGCACGCACTTTTGGCGGTCTTCCCGCGGATAACGGTCAGACGCCGGTTTACGTGTCACTACGTTATCTGTTTTGAGATATCTATACGGCCTGCTGGTGTTCATCCCGATCGCAGTCGGCGCTCGGTTTCTGGGCGCGCCGCCGATTTGGGTGTTCATTCTCAGCGCGCTGGCTATCGTGCCGTTGTCGGCGGTTCTCGGTGCAGCGACGGAGGCGGTGGCCGAGCACACTACCCCGGCCGTCGGAGGCGTGCTGAGCGCAACGATGGGCAACCTTGCCGAGCTTATCATCGCCGCCGTCGCGTTGCGGGCGGGATTGATCGATCTCGTCAAGGCATCCATTACCGGCTCTATTCTCGGCAATCTGCTCCTGGTTTTGGGCGTCTCGCTCCTTCTCGGGGGCTTGAAGTACCAGAACCAGAGGTTCAGCCCGAAGCTCGCTGCATCGAGCAGTACCGTACTGTTGATTGCGGTTTTCGGCCTGGTGGTGCCGGCCTTGTTTCACGGCTTGCATCCCGATCCGCAGAGGGTGGTGACGGTTCGGATGTCGCACTACGTGGCGCCGTTGTTGATCGCCGGCTACGCTGCCTGGCTCGCTTTCTCGCTGTGGACGCATTCGTCGGATTTCGCCGCCGAAACGCGCGGCCCCGCCGTGACTGTAGGGCCAAAATGGTCGTCAAAGAAGGCAATGGCCATCCTGCTCCTCGCTGCCATCGGGATCGGGGTGGTGGCGGAGATTCTGGTGTCGGCCACGGAAGAAGCGGTGAAGGTGTTGGGGCTGTCCGAATTTTTCGTCGGATTGATTCTGATTCCAATCATTGGCAACGCCGCCGAGAACAGCTCCGCGATACTCATGGCGATGCGGAATCGGATGGATCTCGCGCTCAACATCGCCATTGGCTCCAGCATACAGGTGGCGCTGCTCATCGCGCCGCTGTTGGTTCTTCTCGGAATGGCGTTTCGTCAGCCTATGGATCTCGCATTCACCACGATGGAGGTTGCGAGCATCGCATTGGCTGTTTTAGTAACGTCCTCCGTGATCAGGGACGCGGAAACCAACTGGCTCGAAGGGGCCTTGCTGGTTCTGGCGTATTCTGTTCTCGGAGTTGCGTTCTTTTTCTTCTGACGGACCAGAATCACCGCGACCGGAAAGCCTCGATTTGCAGCAGCCCAACGCGATACGTTTTTCGCCCGATGGCGCCTCACTGCCCGCTCACGTAAGCGCGTGGATCGAAGCGCAGGAAGCGTCGGTCGTCACCATCAGCTCCGCCGACGAGCTGATGTCGATTGGGCTCCGCGCGCGTCCGCGGTTCGTCGTGTTCGATGCCCGGCGAGAGGCTGCACCGGTGTTGACGGCCCTCCACAGACTCAAAAAGGATTCGTACACGGCGGTGGTTCCATCGGCGGTTCTTTGCGCCAAGAGCGCAGAGGCCCTGGATCGGGCGTTCGACGCGGGTGCCGACGAAGTGCTTCGCGATGGCCTGACGTCGCAGGAAGCCGTGCGCCGGCTGACGGCGATGCTTATCCGGTCGGAGCGCGATCTCATCGTGCATCCTTCGACGCGACTGGCCGGCACTTCAGCGATCGAGGCGGAGATCGGACGCCGTCTGGCGCTGGGGGACTACTTCGCCGTGTGCTACGCCGACCTCGACCACTTCAAGGAATTCAACGACCGGTATAGTTACAACGAAGGCGACCGAGTCATTCGAATTCTGGCGAAGCTGCTACACGACGTGGTCAAGGGCACCTGCGGTGAAGACGGATTTATCGGGCATATCGGCGGTGACGATTTTATCTTCGTCATACCGTACAACGCCATTCCGTCGGTGTGCGGTGAGATCGTCGCTACATTCGACCTGCTCGCTCCCTATCAATATTCCGAACAGGATCGCCGCGCCGGCTATTTCTTCGGTAAAGACCGCCGAGGGCACCTCGATCGTGTACCTCTCATGACGCTATCTATCGGAGTTGTCACTAATTTGCGCCGCTCATTGAGCTCGGCCCGGCAGGCAAGCCAGCTGGCAACCGAAATGAAAACGTACGCCAAGAGCCTTCCCGGCTCGGTTTATACAGTCGATAGACGCAGCGACGACCGCGTCACGCCTCAGGAGCCGCTGCCAGCAGTTCGCGATGTTCGCCTGATCGGAGAGAACGAATGAACGTGAGTTGTCCGGATTGCCGCTCCATTTTTCGAGTGGATCCCGCAAAGGTTCCTCCCGCTGGCGTGCGTGCGAGATGCTCGGTTTGCAGCGGAGTGATCACGATTCCTGCGCCGACCGGTCAGACGACGCCTTCCGCCGCGGCGCCGCGCGCGCAGACACCCGCTGCAACGCCTGCGGAGCGGGGAAGGACGACCCCGCCAGCGTCGAGCGGGTGGAATACTCCACCTTTCGGAGCGCCTCCTCCGCAATCGGCTCCGACCCCACCTGCCCAGAGGCCGCCGCCCGGCCAGCCGCCGCGGCCGGCGGAAGTCGCAGCAGCGCCGCGTCCATCCGCGCCCGAGGCTGTCGACCGCAATCGAGCGACGGCAACCGCGACGCCACCTTCGCAGACGGCCGGACTGCCCGAGTTTACTGCGCCGCCTCCAGTGCCTCCGTTCACGCCAAGGCCTGTAGCCCCGCCGCCGCCACCAGCTACGACGCCAAGCGCGGGACCGCCGCCGGGTCCCGGCCCGTTCGTTCCGTCGGGTCCCAGCGGACCCGGCCCTTTTGCTGCGCCGTCAGCACCCTCACCTCCGTCTACTCCTCCACCGCGTCAGGCCGACACGCCGACGTCGCCTTCAGCCGGAGTCGGCGCGCGGCGACCTGTGAATCCTTTCCTGTCGAAGGATCCCGACCAACGGGCGAAGAGGCTCGCGCGCGCGCTCGTCTCGGATATCATCACCTATCATCCGGCCAAACACGCCGAAGGCCTTAGAGATGGCACGCTCAAACAGCTCTTTCGAGAGGAGATAAAAAAGAGCTTCGAAGAGTATATTGCGCAGGTAGGCCAGCCGCTCGCTGAAGGGACGACCTATTTTCAGGAAGCGCTCAACGAAGTGCTGGCGGGCGGCAAGAAAATCTTCTAGTAGGCGGGGCGAGAGGGCCCAGAACAAATGGCGGAAAGCGAACGCGGTCGTGCTCTCAGGCAAAGCCGGGACAGACTCGCGGAGTTGCGGAGGTATCTTTGACATCGATGGCAAACGCGCTCGCCTGAGCGCGCTCGACGCCGAGATGGCTGATCCTGGCTTCTGGAGCGACCAGGAAAAAGCGCAAGCAACACTTCAGGAAGTGAAAACGCTGCGCGGATGGATCGACCCACACGACAAGCTGAACGACCGATTGGTCAGCGCCCTCGAGCTCGACGAGATGCTGCAGGACAGCCCGGAGCCGGGAATGGAGCGCGAGCTCGATGGCGAAGCGGAGCAGCTGCGCGCGGACCTCGACTCTTTCGAAGTGAAGTCGCTGCTGCGGGGCGAGGATGATTTCCGGGACGCGCAACTCGAGATAAGCGCCGGCGCCGGCGGTACCGAGGCGCAGGATTGGGCGGAGATGCTGATGCGCATGTATTCGCGGTGGGCCGAGCGCCGCGGCTTCGAGATAAGCGTGCTCGACGAGAGCGAAGGTGAAGAGGCGGGGATAAAGGGCGCCGTACTCGAGATCCGGGGCCAGTACGCATACGGATTTCTCCGTCCCGAGACCGGAGTTCACAGGCTTGTCCGAATCTCGCCGTTCGACGCGAACGCAAGGCGTCATACGAGCTTTGCGTCGGTTTTCGTCTATCCGGTGGTAAATGAGGAGATCAACATCGACATCCGCGAAGAGGATCTGAGAATTGATGTGTATCGGGCTTCCGGCGCCGGTGGCCAGCACGTCAACAAGACGAGTTCCGCGGTGCGCATCACTCATATACCGACCAACACGGTTGTTGCCTCTCAGCAGGAGCGCTCGCAGTTCAAGAACAAATCAACCGCGATGAAAATGCTGAAGAACAAGCTGTATCAGGCCGAGATCGAGCGACGGGACGCACACAAGGCAGCGTTGGACGCTACAAAGTCGGATGTGAGTTTCGGTAGCCAGATCAGGAGTTACGTGTTTCAGCCGTACACCATGGTCAACGACCATCGCACGGAGCTCAAGATTCCCGACGTTCAGAAGGTGATGGACGGCGGAATCGATCCCTTCATCGCAGCATACCTCAAGCAGGGCGGCGGCTCGACAACGGCGGCGGCGTGACCGACGAGCTGAACTTCGTTCTCCAGGCTCGACGCGAGAAGCTCGAAGCCCTGGAGGCGGCCGGTGTCACGCCTTACGCGTATTCATTCGATCGGCAGCACACAGCAGCGCAGGCGTTGACGATGTTGGGCGACACGGAAGAAGGGCCCGCGGTGACGATCGCGGGACGAATCGTCGCATGGCGTGCGCACGGGAAAACTACGTTCGCCCATTTGGCCGACAGCAGCGGCCGCATCCAGCTGTACTTCAAGAAAGACCAGCTCGGTGAGAAAGCTTACGCGTTGCTCGCTCACTACGACCTCGGCGACATAATCGGCGTGCACGGGCCCCTTTTCCGAACGAAGACCGGGGAGACCACAGTCAGAGTGGACAGAGTGGAACTGCTGGCCAAATCGCTTCGTCCGCTTCCGTTCGGGAAGGAGGAGGAAGTCGAAGGGCAGATCGTGCGCCACTCGGGATTCAGCGATCCGGAGCAAAGGTACCGGCAGCGCTATGCCGATCTCGCCGTTCATCCCGAGGTGCGAGCGCTCTTCGTTGCGCGGTCCCGGCTGACTACAGCGTTGCGGCGATTTCTCGATGAGCGCGGATTTCTCGAGGTCGAAACACCGATACTTCAGCCGCTCTACGGTGGCGCGGCGGCACGCCCGTTCACCACTGTGCACAACGCCCTGAACATGCCGCTTTATCTGCGGATTGCCGACGAGCTGTATCTCAAAAGGCTCGTTGTCGGCGGTCTCGACAGAGTGTACGAGATCGGGCACGACTTTCGGAACGAGGGGATCGATCGGACGCACAATCCCGAGTTCACCATGCTCGAGTTCTATCAGGCTTACGCCGACTACACCGAAATGATGGACGTCGTCGAAGCGCTGCTCGAGAAAGCGGCGGACGCGGTCCGGTCCGTACCCGAAGTGGGTGCGAGAGTGCCCGTTTTCGAGCGACCCTTCCCCCGCGTGGAGTGGTTTCCAGCCCTCAATGCGGCGGCGGGAACTGACGTCGATGCGCTCGACGACCGCGGCCTTCGTGCACTTGCGACAAGGGTCGGTGTAGAGAAACCTGAGACAATGAGCCGGCCCAAGATTCTCGACGAGGTTTTTCAGGCGCTGGTGGAGTCGAAACTGGTCAAGCCTACTTTCGTCATCGATTACCCAGTGGAACTTTCGCCGCTGGCAAAGCCGAAGCGCGGCAATCCGAAACTCACCGAACGCTTCGAGCTGTTCGCGAACGGAAAGGAGATGGCCAATGCGTTCAGTGAGCTGAACGACCCGTTGGATCAGCGCCGTCGACTGGAGGCGCAGGGGAGGTTGCACGCCGCGGGTGACGAAGAAGCCGCAGGCGTTGACGAGGACTATCTCCGTGCAATGGAATACGGAATGCCCCCAACGGGTGGGGTAGGAATGGGAGTGGACCGATTGCTGATGTACCTCACAGCCACGAACCACATCCGGGACGTCATACTCTTTCCCACGATGAGGCCTGAGTGAGCAAGCTCGAGTTACAGATTGCGTGGAGGTATTTGCGGAGCAGGCGCGGCTCCAAGCTGCTCTCGCTTATCAGCATTATCGCGATCGGAGGCGTTCTGGTCGGTGTGAGCGCGCTCATCATCATCATCGGCGTGATGAACGGCCTCCAGCACGATCTTCGTGAAAAGATTCTCGTCGGCAGTCCGGACATTCGAGTCCTGACCTACGGGGAGGATCTCAAGGTCAGCGACTGGAAAGAGGCGCTCGATAAAGTGCGCAAACAACCCGGAGTTGTTGCCGCCGCGCCCTTCGTGCTAACGGAAGCTCTGATGAGTACCGGACACGACTATGCGGGAGCGGCATATGTGGTCGGCCTGCTACCCTCGGGACATGGTGTGCCGGACGTTACCACCATTCGCGAGCACGTGGTCCAGGGCGATTTCCGATTCGCCAGCGCCGACGGGCAGCGGCGTGGGATCGTGCTGGGAAAGCTGCTGGCGATGCGCTTCAACAAATATCTGGGTGACAGCATAAACCTGCTGACTTCGGGCGGGGGCAAGATGAACCCCGTGACGGGCGAGTTCACTCCCCGCCTGCAAAGCTTCGAGGTCACCGGGATAGTCTCGACTGGTATGTACGAGTATGACAACTCCTACGCTTTCGTCGCTCTCGACAGGGCGCAGTACCTTGCCAACCTGGGCGATGGCGTTACGGGGATCGAGGTTAAGACCACCGACCGCTGGCAGGCTGCGAGCGTCGGCGCGAGGCTGACGAGCGTTCTCGGCTGGCCCTACCGGACGGTCGACTGGCAGGAGCAAAACCACTCGCTCTTTCAGGCGCTCGCCCTCGAGAAGATGGGCATGGGCGTGATTCTGCTGCTGATCGTCCTGGTGGCCGCGTTCAACATCGTGAGCACTCTCACGATGGTGGTCGCTGACAAGACAAAGGAGATCGGCATCCTCAAGGCGATGGGCATGGCGTCGGGATCCATACGAAGGATCTTCTTTGCCCAGGGTCTGGTAATCGGTGTCGTCGGAACCGGCCTGGGTCTGATACTTGGCTTTGGCGGCGCGCTCGCTCTCGACAAGTACCAGTTCATAAAGCTCGATCCCACTGTGTATTTCATCGACCATTTGCCAGTGTCGACGCAAGCCACGGACGTGATATGGATAGTGCTGGCGAGTATCGCGATCGCAGCGGTCGCCACGGTGTATCCCGCGGTGCAGGCGTCACGACTTTTCCCGATCGAGGCCATCAGACACGAATGACGATGAACGTGCTCGAGGCTCACGACGTCTTCAAGTCGTATGTAGGCGGTGATGGCAAGGAGCTCGACGTGCTGACGGGCGTCAACCTGGCGGTTCCGCGCGGAGAGATGATCGCGATCGTCGGCGCGAGCGGAGCCGGGAAGAGCACGCTCATGCACGTCCTTGGCGCACTGGATAAACCGACGCGCGGTTATGTGGTAATCGGAGGCGAGCCGGTCCACGGACGCAATGAGACGGAACTGGGACAGCTGCGGAACCGCACCGTCGGTTTCGTGTTTCAGTTCCATCACCTGTTGCGGGAGTTCTCGGCGCTCGAGAACGTGATGATGCCGTTGCGTATTGCGGGGAAATCAGAAGACGTTGCGCGGAGCCGCGCTGCTGAGCTGTTGGCGCGTGTAGGCCTCAGTGCGCGCATGACGCACCGCCCGGCAGAGCTGTCCGGCGGCGAACAGCAACGGACCGCCGTCGCCCGCGCGCTGGCGATGGATCCCCAGGTGATATTGGCCGACGAGCCTTCGGGCAATCTGGACCGCTGGAACGCGGAGATGTTGCACGATTTGCTATGCGAGGTCGTCAATGACCTCGAGATCGGCATGGTCGTCGTTACCCACAGTCGTTCGCTCGCTGGACGGGCGAATCAGGTGCTTCTGCTGGATGGCGGAAAGTTGAGCCATACCGTGGTCGACGGGGTAGTTGTATAAATGGTCTGCGATCTGTGCAAGGAAGGCGAAGCCGTAATCCAGCTCACCGAGATAGAAGGGAGCGGGGTGAGACTGCTGCATCTCTGCGAGAAGTGCGCGGCCGAGCGCGGCGTTGAGACGACCATCACTGCGGCGAAGCCGCAGATCAACGATTTCCTGCAAAAGATTCACGAGCAGATCGCCCCAGCGAAAGGAGAGGCGGCGCAGTGCTCGTTCTGTTCGTCGACGCTGGCCGATTTCCGGGCCACCGGCAGGCTCGGCTGCGCTCATTGCTACGAAACTTTCGAGAAGAGTTTGCGAGACCTGCTGCGGAGAGTTCACGGCAACTCGCGACATATTGGCCGGCGCTACGTCGCGCCGCTGCCGAGCGAGCTGCCGCACGTATCCACTGCAACCGAGCTCCGCGATCGCCTGAAGAGGGCCATCGAAGCGGAGCAGTTCGAGCTCGCCGCCGACATTCGCGACAAGCTCCGGGGAATCGAGTGATGCTCGACCTCTCACTGCTTCCAGATGGTGGGGCGAGCTGGCTCGACGCGTCGGGCGAGCACGCCGACATTGTCATCTCGACCCGTATAAGGCTGGCCCGCAACCTCGAGGGGTACGCCTTCACGCCACGAGCTCGCGACGGAGAGCGGCTGCGAATTCTTACTCAGGTTCGCGAGGCTTTCGGCAGTCTGCGCAGTATTGAGGACGGCGTCCTACTGCGCGTCGATGAGCTCGCTCCCGAAGACAGGCTGCTGCTCCACGAGAGACATTTGGTGAGCAAAGAGCTGGCGGGCCTCAACGACCAGCCGGTGCGGACAGGAGCGGCCGTTTACCTGTCTCGCGGCGTAGGCATCATGGTGAACGAAGAGGACCACCTCCGCCTCCAGGCGCTGCACTCGGGCTTCCACGTTGCAGACGCCTTCGGAGTCCTCGAGCGACTCGATGCGGAGCTGGGGAACCGGATCCCTTATGCGTTCCACAGCGAGTTTGGGTACCTCACCGCATGTCCAACGAACGTCGGGACGGGCCTGAGAGCGTCGGTGCTCATTCATCTGCCGGGTCTGGTGCTGACCAAGGAGATCGGAAAGGTGCTCGCCGGCCTCCAGCAGGTGGGACTGACCTACCGCGGCATGTATGGGGAGGGCAGCGAGGTGGTTGGAAATTTCTTCCAGATCTCCAATCAGACGACTCTCGGCCGATCCGAGGGTGAGTTACTTGATTACCTCGTGCGCGTCGTAAGACATGTAATCGAGCGCGAAGAAGAAGCGCGGCGAGTTCTGTTGCGCGATGCGGGTTATATTATTGAAGACAAGCTCTGGCGTGCCTTTGGCACGCTGCGATATGCACGCAGCTTGAGCTTCGATGAAGCGATGAATTATCTAAGCGGCGTGCGACTGGCTGTCGGTCTGAAACTGATAAGCGGTCTCAGTGTATATACTCTCAACAAGCTCCTGATTTTTAGTCAGTTGGCGCACCTCGGACATGCCGAGGGAAGAGCGCTGACAGAAAGCGAAGCGAATGTCGCACGTGCTCGATACGTGCGGGAGACGCTAGCTACAGAGGCTGAGTAAGGGGTAGCGGGTAATCACGCGCGCCGCAGTGTGAAACACACTGTCACGCACGCGAAGGAACTAGCTCCCGCACTGAGGATTGCAGAGATGAACGGGTACAACTTCACAGAGCGAGTACGAAAGGTTCTCGCAATGGCTCGTGAGGAGGCGGCAAGACTCCATCACGAGTACGTCGGCACCGAGCACATACTGCTCGGACTAATCCGCGAGGGCGAAGGCGTCGCCGCAGCAGTCCTCCAAAACCTCAGCGTCGACCTCGACGAGATTCAGCAGAAGATCGAGGAGACGGTAAAGAAGGGGAAGGCCGCAGCCGCGACCGGACCCGATCTCCCGTATACCTCGCGCGCGAAGAAAGTCCTCGAGCTCGCCATGGGCGAAGCTCGCGACCTCAGTCACGGGTACGTTGGCACCGAGCACCTGCTGCTCGGGTTGCTGCGTGAAGAGAAGGGAATCGCCGCTCAGGTTCTGACCGACGCCGGTGTGAATCTCGACGCAGCAAAAGCCGAGACTCTCCGCCTGCTTGGCACCGAGATGCCGCAGGGTGGTACTCCTGCCGCTGCTCCGGGCGCACCAGGGCAGCCCCAGCCGCAGACCGGCAAGGGCGAGAAAAAGTCCAAGACGCCCGCGCTCGACCATTTCTGCAGGGATCTGACCCAGCTCGCCGCCGACAACCAGCTAGATCCGACCATCGGACGTGGCAAGGAAATCGAGCGCGTGATGGAGATCCTGACCCGCCGCAAGAAAAACAATCCGGTCCTCATCGGCGAGCCTGGCGTCGGCAAGACTGCCATCGTCGAAGGACTTGCACAGCTAATCGCCAATGGCGAGTGCCCCGATTCTCTGCGCGATAATCGCGTACTGTCGCTGGATATGGCGGCGGTAATCGCGGGCACCAAGTATCGCGGTCAGTTCGAGGAGCGCCTCAAGGCGGTCATGAACGAGATCGCGCAGAACAAGAACATCATTCTCTTCATCGACGAGCTGCACACGCTGGTCGGCGCCGGCGCCGCAGAAGGCGCTATCGACGCCAGCAACATGCTCAAGCCCGCGCTCGCGCGTGGCGAGCTTCAGTGCGTCGGTGCGTCGACCCTCAACGAGTATCGCAAGTACATCGAGAAGGATGGCGCCCTCGAGCGTCGCTTCCAGACCGTCATCGTCGAGCCGCCTTCGGTCGAGGAGACTGTCGAGATCCTCAAGGGTCTGCGCAAGAAATACGAAGAGCACCACAAGGTCACCATTCCCGATTCGACGCTGCTGGCAGCGGCGAAGATGTCGGAGCGCTACATCACCGATCGTTTCCTGCCCGACAAGGCGATCGACGTCATCGACGAGGCTGGCGCCAGAGCGCGCCTGGCCACTCAGTCGCCGCCGCCGGCCGTCGCCGAGCTGAAGGGTCAGCTCGATGCAGTGAACGTGGACAAGGAGCAGGCCGTTCGCGACCAGAACTTCGAGCGCGCGGCGTCACTGCGCGATCGTGAGCGCGAACTGCAGGGTGACATTCGTCGGAAGCAGGAAGAGTGGGAGAAGCACCGCCAGTCACACCGGCCGGTGCTCGGCGAGGACGAAGTCTCGTTCATCGTCAGCCGCTGGACGGGCATCCCGGTAATGCGTCTGCAGGAAGCAGAGACGGCGAGACTCCTCCGGATGGAAGAGGAGCTGCACGCGTCGGTCGTCGCCCAGGAAGAGGCGATCAAGGCGCTGGCTCGGTCGATCCGTCGCAGCAGGGCAGGTCTCAAGGATCCGAATCGTCCGATCGGCTCGTTCATTTTCTCCGGCCCCACGGGTGTCGGAAAGACCGAAGTCGCGCGGGCGCTGGCGAAGTTCCTGTTCGCCGATCCGAGCGCGCTGATCCGCGTCGACATGAGCGAGTACATGGAGAAGTTCTCGGTCTCACGCCTGATCGGCGCCCCTCCGGGCTACGTCGGCTATGAGGATTCGGGAACGCTGACAAAAGCAGTTCGCCGCAAGCCCTACAGCGTCGTCCTCCTCGACGAAATCGAGAAGGCGCACCCGGATGTGTTCAACATCCTGCTGCAGGTCCTCGATGAGGGACACCTCACCGATAACTACGGCCGCGTGATCGACTTCAAGAACACCGTTGTCATCATGACGTCGAATGTCGGCGCCAGGGATATCACCAAGGGTCGCGGGCTTGGTTTCCATGCGCCGGACCTCAAGTCGAACTTCGACAGGATCGCGGAGAAGGTGAAGGAAGAAATGCAGCACACCTTCAACCCCGAGTTCCTGAACAGACTCGACGACGTGATCGTGTTCCACCCTCTGTCGCAGGAGAACATCGCGGACATCGTCGGCATCCTCCTGCAGGCTGTTCAGAAGAGACTGGGAGACGAGGAGCTGACCCTCAAGCTCACGGATGCCGCCTCTGCCTTCCTCGTCAAGAACGGGTACGACGAGAAGTTCGGAGCACGTCCTCTGAAGAGAGCGATCCAGAAGTACATCGAGGATCCGCTCTCCGAGAAGATTCTGCTCGCAGAGTTCACGAAGGGTGACGAGATCGAAGTCGATCTGGCACCTGCTGGCGAGAAGCTGGAGTTCCGGGTTCTGAGCGGCACGCCAAAGGCGTAAGTTCAGCGCCGGATTGAGACGGCAAAGGGCCGCTGGAGGAAACTCTCCGGCGGCCCTTTTGTCTAATCAAAATACTCGCGCTGGCGAGGACCTCCACCAAACCCAACAGTGTATATTTGTGTCATGCGGAAAATTGTTTCATTTGCACTGGTTCTCATAGCGGCCAGCGCGGCTTCGTCGTATGCGCAAGAGGCTACGACACAGACCGCACCGGGCGCCTGTGCGACCCCTGAATTCATAATTGTTACGGGCAATTCCCGTGTTGATAGCGCCGCCATTCGGGGCACCAGCACCCTGGTGACCGGCACCCAGCTGAGCGTTCAGAACATCCAGTCGGCCATCAAGGCCCTGTATGCGACGGGCCAGTTCGACGATGTCCAGATCGTCTGCCGCGTGTCTGCACCGGGGAAGGCAACGCTGGCGATCCAGGTCAAGGAGCGCCCGACCCTGACCGACTACAAAATCGTCGGGGCTGACAAAGTTGCGACGAAGGACGTCAAGGAAAAGCTGGCCTTTGCCACCGGATCGCCGGTCGACCCCGGCAAGATCTCGCGCGCGATCGCCAGCGTCGACTCGCTATACGAGAGCAAAGGCTACTATCTCGCCAGCGTCAAAGCGGAATCGACGATCACCAACGGAAACCTGTCGATCAACTTCCGGGTCGATGAAGGGCGGCGTCTCGCTGTTTCGGGCATCCGCATCAACGGCAACGAGAAGGTTTCGGATGAGGACATCGTCGCCGCGATGGACACCAAGCCTGAAGGCTTCCTTTTCACGCACAGTGGCGAGCTCGACGACGCCAAGTACGCACAGGATCTGAGCGAAAAGATTCCGCAGCTTTACGCGAGCCGCGGTTTCATCGACTTCCGGATCCTGAAGGACACCCTGATAGTCGATCGCGCCCGCGGCAAAGGCTTGCTCGACATCACCGTCAGCGAAGGCCCTCGCTACAGGGTTGGCAATTTCGAGGTGCTCGGGAATCGGCGGTTCTCCACCGAGCAGATCAAGGCATTCTATCCCTTCGGCGACCATAGTCAGGTCACCGTCGTCCAGAAGGCGACGAGCCTCATTCGTCGCAGCTACGTCAATCCGCCCAATACCTTCGACGCGGCGAGGTGGGATGACGCGCAGCAGAAGCTGCTCGAGGCGTACAACGACGAAGGCTACATCTACGCGAACATTCGCCCGGTGACGGAGCGGGTGCCGGGCACCGGTCCGGATAGACAGGTGAATTTGCGGTGGGAGATCGATGAGCGGTCACCTGCCATCGTCAATAGAATCGAGATCGCCGGCAACGACTACACCCATGAGTCGTGCATCAGAGAGCAGATTGTCCTGGCGCCCGGTCAGGTGTTCAATCGGAACTACCTGATCCGCAGCTACCAGAACATCGGCAACCTCAATTTCTTCGAGACTCCGATGCCGGCGCCCGAGACGCGCCCGAGTGGCGATCAGGGCGATGTCGACATCGTCTTCAACGTCAAGGAAAAGCGCACCGGTAACATCAACTTCGGCGCTTCGATGGGTCAGGGCACCGGACTCGGCGGGTTCATTGGTCTGGATCAGCCCAACCTGCTTGGGCGATGCAAGCGCGCGCAGCTGCAGTGGCAGTTCGGACGCTACATCAACGACTTTTCCGCTACCTACAGCGATCCCAATATCCGGCAGTCGCGCGTATCAGGGAGCTTCACCGCCTATCATAGCAAGGCGCGCTTTCAGGTCGCGGAGCTCGGCTCCGCCCTCAGAACCGGCGGGCAGGTTCAGCTCGGCTTCCCGGTTCCGCAGTCGATTTACACCCGTCTCTTCGTATCGTACGGCGGAGAGAAGGTCCGTTACGCCGCCGACGGTCTGCTGGGCACAGTACCGAACGGATGCGACAACTGCTTCCGCTCGACTCTTGGTTTCACAGCCACGCACGATACGCGTACCGGCCTGCCATTCGCAGCCGACGGGGGCTTGCAGTCCTTCAACGCGCAATTCAACGGCGGGCCGCTCGGTGGAACGGCGGCGTTCCAGAGATACACGACGGAGCTGCGCTCTTATTCTCCGGTCGGCCACATCGGGGGCAGCATTCTGGGTGGTGAGCCGATGATGTTCGTCGTTGGCCTTTCCGCGCGTGCCGGCGCGGTGTTTGGCGACACTGGTCCATTCTTCTATTCACAGGCGTTCTCCGTCGGCGGCACCCAGTATGGCGAGCCGCTTCGCGGATACGACGAGTTTTCGATCACGCCGAGCGGTTACAATCCGACGGCGAGCGACACGCAGGCGCAAAGGGGCTCGTTCGGTAACGCGTTCTTCGTCGGCACGGGCGAGTTCGGGCTCAGGGTGAACCAGTCGCTTTACCTCGACACTTTCTTCGAAGGTGGAAACAACTGGGCCAAGCCGCGCGAGTTCGATCCGACGCGTCTCTTCCGCAGCTTTGGATTTGGCGTCAGCACGATAAGCCCGCTTGGACCTTTGGGCGTGGACATCGGGTATGGGTTCGACAAAATTGATACTCAGGGGCGCCCGGCACCCGGCTGGAAGCTCCACTTCAAACTCGGACAATTCTTCTAAAACTGGAGTTATATAAATGCGAGCGCTAATCCGTGCGGGCTCAGTCGCACTGGCAACGTCGCTGATGTTCGCGGGGATGGCAGGGGCGCAGGCCCCGACCGCAGCGTCACCGACAAAGATCGGGTACATCAATTCCGCGGTGATCCTCCAGCAGGCCCCCGGCCGCGCCGAGGCCGAGGCCCAGTTCGACAGGGAGGTCGGCGTATACAGGCAGCAGATCCAGCGAATGGACGACTCGCTGAAGACCATGATGGCTGCGTTCGATCGTGATGCGCCAAAGCTCGATAGCGCGACGCGCCAGAGCCGCCGGACGACGATCGGTCAGCGCGAGATCGAGTACCAGGGCCGCGCTCGTGGGCTCGACTCCACCATGCAGGCGCGTCAGGCGCAGCTGGTGAAGCCGATCATGGAACGCGTCCAGGCCGTCATCGAGACGCTTCGGGCCGAGGAAGGGTACGCCGTCATCCTCGACGTCGGTGCGCAGGTGAGCGTGGTCGTCGCCGCGGACAAGTCTCTGGATCTGACCGAGCGGGTACTTGGCCGCCTCAAGTCGCAGGGTCCGGCCCCCGTCACCAGCACCACGGTTCCCAAGCCTGCGGGAGTGACTCGGCCGAAGCAGTGACCGGAATCCGGATAGCGAGAGATTCAATCAGCGGTGATGGTGCTCCCACTATCACCGCTGAAGCTATTGCGGCCCTTGTTTCCGGAGAGCTGGTCGGGGACGGCGCCGCTGAAGTAACCGGGGTTGCACCGCTCGATCGCGCGAAAGCGAACGAGCTGAGCATACTCTCGAGCGCCAAGTATTCGCCGATGATGGCCGCGACGCGGGCGGGTGTGGTTCTCGTCGACCCTGAGTTCCGCGATGCCCCTGGTAATCCGCACGCCCGCATCGTCGTTGAGAAGCCACTCGAGAAGTTGCTGGCGCTGCTGCCGCGGCTTTACCCGGCCGAGGCGCCGACGCCAGGCGTGGCGGCATCAGCGCGCATCGGACGCGGCGTGATGCTCGGGAAACGTGTGGCGATCGGCGAGCACGCCGTGGTGGGCGCGGGGGCCTCCATCGGCGATGATGCGGTAATCGGTGCCAATTCCGTCGTCGGTGATGGTGTGTCGGTGGGGACGGCATCCCGTCTTTGGCCGTCAGTCACGATTTATCCCGGAGCGACCATCGGAGCTCGGGTCAACGTGCATTCCGGCGCCCGCATCGGATGCGACGGGTTTGGCTACGTGTTCCGCGATGGCGGACACCAGAAGATTCCGCATGTAGGGCGTTGCATCATCGGCGACGACGTCGAGATCGGAGCGAACACCACCATCGATCGCGGCAGCATCGATGACACCGTAGTCGGCAACGGGACGAAGATCGACAATCTCGTTCACATCGCCCACAACGTCCGCATCGGCGAGAAATGTCTCGTGATGGCCCAGGTCGGCGTAGCGGGATCGGTGAACATCGGCGATGGGGTAATTCTCGCAGGTCAGGCGGGCATTAGTGGTCACCTGTCGATTGGCGCGGGCGCGCGTCTGGCAGCGCAGGCCGGTGTCTTCGGCGACATCCCGGCGGGCGAGACCTGGTCCGGCTATCCCGCCCGGCCTCACCGTGATGCACTTCGTGCATCAGCGGCATTGTTTAAATTGGCCGGGATGATGCGCCGTCTGGAGAAGCTGCTCGAAGATCCCAAGTCTCGGTGAGCCGAAACACGCTTGCCCGTCCAGCTTCGCTGGAAGGGATGGGGCTGCATCTGGGCGTCGATTGCCGCATCACATTCCAGCCGGCACCGAAGAAACAGGGAATCGTTTTCCGCCGCACTGATTGTCCGGGCTCGCCGATCATTCGCGCGCACGTCTCCGAGGTCAGCGCCAGCGAGCGTCGTACGCAGCTCGGCAAGGGGGCTCACGCGGTTCATACCGTCGAACACGTTCTGGCTGCGGTCGCCGGGATGGGCATCGATGATCTGACCATCGACATGGATGGGCCGGAGCCTCCCATTCTGGATGGCAGCGCCGCTCCGTTCTTTACGGCCTTGTCTGAAGCAGGGCTTGCGGCGGTGGATGGAGAACCGGAGTTTTTGGAGCTGAGCGAGCCGGTGCGCATCATTGACGGCGCATCCGTTTATGAAGCGTATCCGTCGCCGAACCTGGAGCTCGATGTAACGATAGAGTTTCCACATCCGCGGATTGGTAAGCAGTCGCGTCGGTTCATCGTCACCGAAGAATCCTTTGCCAATGAGCTGTCGCGCGCGCGCACGTTCGGCTTCGTTCGGGAGGTCGATGAGTTACGGTCGAAGGGACTGATCAAGGGCGCGTCGCTCGACAATGCGGTCGTTCTGGATGAGACCGACATCTTGAGCGGCGACCTCCGCTGGAATGACGAGTTCGTGCGACACAAGGCGATGGACTGCATTGGCGATCTGGCTCTCGCTGGCGCCAGGGTGCGCGCGCGGATCGTCGCCGTAAGGCCGAGTCATCGCGGCACGGTGACGCTGGTTCGGGAAATGGTCAAGGCCGGTCGACAGGAGAAGGGGATGAGCACGATAGAAGACATCATGAAGGTTCTGCCTCACCGTTATCCGTTCCTGCTGGTGGATCGGATTCTCGAGATCGAGGAGAAGAAGCGGATAGTCGGTCTGAAGAACGTGACGATCAATGAGCCGTTCTTTCAGGGACACTTTCCGGGGCATCCGATCATGCCGGGGGTGCTGATCATCGAGGCGATGGCACAGGTGGGCGGCATGCTGCTGATGGGATCGGTGGAAGATCCCGAGAGCAAAGTCGTGTACTTCATGTCGCTGGACAACGTGAAGTTCCGGCGACCGGTGAAGCCTGGCGACCAGATCAGATTCGAGCTCGAGATCATCCAGATTCGCGGCATGGTCTGCAAGATGCGCGGAGTCGGCAAAGTCGATGGAGAGGTCGTTGCCGAGGCTGATATGGCCGCCATGGTTCGGGACCGATGACCTCGCGGATCCACCCAACCGCGCTGGTATCGCCGAACGCCGAGCTCGCGTCTGACGTGGAGGTCGGCGCTTACGCTATAATCGGCGATAACTGCACCGTGGCCAGCGGGTGCGTCATCGCACCTCGCGCGACACTGGAGAGGAACGTGGTGCTTGCCGCCAACGTTCGGGTCGGTATGGGGACGATTCTTGGCGGACCTCCGCAAGATTTGAAATACGCGGGCGAGGAAACGACCGTCGAAATCGGCGAAGGCACGGTGATCCGCGAGTATACGACGATCAATCGCGGCACTTCCCAGTCGTTCAAGACGACCGTCGGCCGTAACTGCCTGCTGATGTCCTACGTGCACCTCGCTCACGATTGCCACATTGGAAATCACGTGATCCTGTCGAACGTCGTGCAGCTGGCCGGCCACGTGACCGTCGAAGACCGGGCAATCATCTCCGGTCTGTCGGCGGCCCACCAATTCGTGCGCATCGGTCGTCAGAGCTTCATCGGCGGAATGTCACGGGTCTCGAAAGACATCCCACCATTTCTGAAGGCGGTCGGCAATCCGGTGAGACTATACGGATTGAACACCGTCGGCCTGCAGCGAAGCGGCATGGACGAGGCGACAATAAAAGAGCTCAAGCGAGCGTACCGGCTTCTTTTCCGTTCGGACCTCAACGTCACCCAGGCGATCGAGCGCGCGCAAGAAGAAATCGACAATCTGCCCGAAGTGCGCGAGCTCATACGCTTCGTCGAGGCAAGCGAGCGCGGAGTCGTGATTTGACGAAGCAACCGCGCGTCGGGGTAGTCGGCGCGGGAAGCCTTGGGTTTCACCACATACGAATTCTGCGCGACCTTCGCGGCCTTCAGTTCAGCGGTTTCTTCGAGACCAGCGCGGCGCGGAGAAAGGAAGTAGAGAAGGAGCTGCGTGCGCGCAGTCACGCCTCCCTTGAAGATCTGCTGGAAGCGTGTGACGCAGTCGTCATTGTCGTGCCCACCTCCGCGCACTTTTCCGTGGCCAGCGCGGCCATCGAACGCGGCAAGCACGTCTTCATCGAGAAACCAATCACGACGACACTCGAGGAAGCGGATGCGCTGCTCGAGCTGGCTCGCAGGAACGGGGTGATGGTTCAGATCGGTCATATCGAGCGATTCAACCGTGCTGTAAGAGCGGCGCTACCGCACGTCAAACGACCCAGGTTTATCGACAGCGAGCGTCTGGCGCCCTTCAGCCCGCGTGGCTCGGACGTGGCGGTGGTGCTCGATCTCATGATCCACGACATCGACCTGCTGCTCACACTGGTCGGCTCCGAAGCGCGCGACATAGCCGCGGTAGGCGTACCAGTGCTCACTCCGATGCTCGACATCGCCAACGCCCGGGTGACATTCATGTCGGGGGCAGTCGCGAACATCACGTCGAGTCGCATTTCGCGAGAGAAGAAAAGGAAGATCCGAATCTTTCAGGAGCGCGAGTACATGTCGCTCGACCTCGCGGCCGGAACCGGGGAGTACTATCGCCTGAAACACGATTTTGACCCGACCAAGCTGAGGTCGGCGCCGGCCGATATCGCCGCGTTTGTAGATCGCGAGAAGCTGCACGCTCCCGACGGCGAACCATTGAAGCTCGAGCTCGAGAGCTTCGTCGCGGCGCTGAACGGTCAGAGTCCCATCGTGGTGACGGGTGAAGAAGGTCGGCTTGCACTCGGTGTCGCGCTCCGAATCGTGAAGGAGATCGAGATGACTCTTCCTTCACTCGTCGGCCACGCGCAGCACAATGCGTAAGGTTCTGTTTGTCGCCGGGGAAGCATCCGGCGACCTCCATGCGGCGGGTGTGGCGGGTGAGCTCAGGCGCATCCGACCGGACCTCGAGCTGCTTGCCGTTGGCGGTCCAAGGCTCGCCGAGCAGGGCGTGCAGCTGATTCATCGCGACCATCAGCTGGGCGTCATGGGATTTCTCGAAGTGCTGAAACACGTCCCGCGGCACTTCCAGCTGTTGCGGACGATCCGCCGCATGCTCGAGCGGGGCGAGATCGCGCTCGTCGTACTGATCGACTACCCAGGCTTCAATATGAAAGTCGCGGCAGCAGCAAGGGCTGCCGGCGTCCCGGTCCTGTACTACGTGACACCGCAGGTCTGGGCGTGGGGCGCTGGACGACTGCCGAAGCTGGCCCAGCTGATTACGAAGGCGGCGGTGATTCTTCCGTTCGAGGAACAGCTCCTTCGAGGACACGGGATCGACGCAACGTTCGTCGGGCATCCGCTGCTGGACCGCACGCAGAACATGCCGACGCGGGAAGAAGCGCGTGAAGCGCTCGGTCTTCCACAGGAATCGAGGGTGCTCGCACTGTTCCCGGGCAGCAGGCAGCAGGAAATCGACAGGCATATCGACGATTTCGTCGCAGTGGGGAAGGAGCTCCAGTCGCGCATCTCCGGTCTGCAGGTCGTGGTGAGTGTCGCGCCGACTGTTGCCCTCGATCGCAACCGATGTCCATTTCAGCTCGTGCATTCGGCGTCACTGACAGTTCTGCGCGCTGCGGACGCCGGACTGTGCAAGAGCGGAACGACAACACTCGAGGCTTCCATCGCAGACTGTCCACTGGTGGTTGCGTACAGGACCGGTCGGATCTCCTTTGCGCTGGCGAAGCGCCTGGTGAAAGTGCAGAGCATCGGTCTGGTGAACGTGGTCGCTGGGCGGAGGATCGCCCCTGAATTCATACAGGACCAAATCGTTCCGAAGACGATCGCGCCTGTGCTGGAGGATCTGCTCGACGAACAAAGTCCTCGTCGGCGGGAGATGCTGCGCGGACTGGCTGACGTCAGAGGGCGACTTGGCTCGGCGGGCGCAGCCGAACGAGTGGCGCGGATGGCGAGCGCTCTGGCAGGACCATCTTGATGGCAGACAGCGGGGAGCGATTGCCGTGGCGGTCCCAGCTGCTGCTGGTGCTCGGGAAAGGTTTTCTGCGGATTCTGGGCAGAACCTGGCGTTTTCGAGTAGTGAACGGCGATTTCGTTCGTGGGCTTCGCGCAGAGAGGCAGGGCTTCATCTTTTCATTGTGGCACGGTCAGCTACTCCCGCTTCTCTGGTTCCACAGGAATGAGGGCGCGCTGGTGCTTATCAGCGAGCACCGCGACGGAGAGATGGTTGCTCAGGCCGCGGCGTCGCTGGGCTATGGTCTTATCAGGGGATCCACCAGTCGTGGAGCGGGGCGCGCATTGATCTCGCTCGGCCGCGAACTGCAGGCAGGCCACGAGGTAGGCATCACACCGGACGGTCCGCGCGGTCCCGCGCGAAAATTTGCGCCTGGCGCGTTGATCGCGGCGCAAAGAGCAGATGCATTCATAGTTCCGACCGCAGCAGTGGCGGATCGGGCGTGGCGGCTTCGCAGCTGGGATCGCTTCATGATACCAAAGCCGTTTGCGCGAGTGACCGTTGCCTACGGAACTCCGACAAAAGTGCGCGGAGCAACACCGCGCGATGCGTCGGAGGAAGGTGAACGGTTCGAGAATCTTATGGCTGACACCATCCGGATAGCCGGTGGCTGATCGCCGCCAGGCGGTTGAAAGAATCTGGAGGGCTCGGGGGAAGCGCGCCCGCGCCGTTCGCGCACTGCTTACGCCAGCGGAGTTGTTGTACGGCGCTATCGTGTCGGGCCGTGGAAAGCTCTACGACTGGGGACTGTTCCGCTCGGAAGAATTCTCGGTGCCGGTTCTCAGCGTGGGCAACCTCACGGTGGGAGGAACCGGTAAGACCCCAGTGTCAGCGTGGTTCGCCAGGCAGTTTATCGAGCGCGACATTCCACCCGCGATCGTACTCCGGGGTTACGGAGGCGACGAGACAATCGTTCATCAACGTTTGAACGAAGGTATCCCCGTCATCGCGACACCCGATCGTGCGCGCGGCATCCGCGAGGCGATTGCGCGGGGAGTCAGCGTGGTGATTCTCGACGACGCGTTCCAGCATCGACGAGCGCGAAGAGATGCCGACGTGCTGTTGATCAACGCCGACGCGTGGACGGGTCGTCCCAGACTTCTTCCCGCCGGCCCGTGGCGCGAGCCGTTGCGCGCAGCGCGTCGTGCGACGCTCGCGATCGTGACTCGCAAAGTCGCGGATCGCTCGGCGGTGGAGAATGTGACACGGGCCCTGGCGCGGGCGGCCCCGAGGATTCCGGTGGTGTCGGTGCAACTCGTGCCCGCCGGTGTCACCAGCACGTCCACCGGACAGCTTCTGCCGCTTCACGCGCTGGAAGGAGCCGATCTCACAGCGATCGCAGCGATCGCTCAGCCTGATGCTTTCTTCAGGCAACTGACGGAGCTCGGAGCAATAGTTCGACCTCACAGTTTTCCTGATCATCACGCGTTTACAGAGGCAGAGGCGCGCTGGCTCGCTGAGCAGGCAAGTAATTCGGACTTCGTCGTTTGCACCCTCAAGGACGCAGTGAAACTCGAGTCGCTGTGGCCTGCCGAAGCGGGGTCATTATGGTATGTTTCACAACGCCTGCGAATCGAAGACGGTCGACAGCACATCGACCGCTTGATTGAGGATCTGTCGTCGTCGTCCACCCGGTAAACCAGACCCACAACAAGACTGAAAACGCACTAATGGCCACCGATTATAAGATCCCCGGCAACAAGCTCGTTCGTCCGGACAAAGATCGTTTCCTCGATGAGGAGAACCCGTTCGAGGCGATGATGTCGCGGTTCGACAAGGCCGCCGAGCTGCTCGATCTCGAACCGGGGATGTACAAAGTTCTGCGTCAGGCGGAAAAGCAGGTAATCGTGTCCATACCGGTGATGATGGACAACGGACAGATCGAAGTGTTCGAGGGCTATCGCGTCCTCTACAACACGTCTCGCGGACCGGCGAAAGGCGGGATCCGTTTCGACATGAACGTTACGCTCGAGGAAGTGAAAGCTCTCGCGGCGTGGATGACGTGGAAGTGCGCGGTCGTCAACATCCCGTTCGGCGGTGCGAAGGGTGGAGTGCGCTGCGATCCACTGGCGATGAGCGCCGCCGAGCTCGAGAAGCTGACCAGGCGTTACACCTCGGGAATCATCAACATGCTCGGGCCAGATTCCGATGTGCCGGCGCCGGACGTGAACACCAACGAGCGCGTCATGGCGTGGGTGATGGACACTTACTCGATGCACGTGGGGCACACGACGACGGCCGTTGTGACAGGGAAGCCGGTCGAGCTTGGTGGATCACTTGGGCGCCGCGAAGCAACTGGTCGCGGCTGCATGATCGTCACCAAGGAAGCCCTGCAACACCTCGGAATGCCGGTGAAGGGGACGTCCGTTTCGGTCCAGGGATTCGGCAATGTGGGCTCTGTGGCGGCGCAGCTTCTGGCGCGCGAAGGCTGCAAGATCGTCGCGATTGGAGACAGGTCGGTGTCGCTCTATAACGCGAACGGTATCGACATCGACGACGCGATCGCCCATGTCAAGAAGAACAAGTCACTCGATGGGTATGCGAAGGCAGAGGTAATTTCCGGAACCGACCTCCTTACGCTCGACGTCGACGTGCTCCTGCCCGCGGCGCTCGAGAACGTCATCACTACGCGCAACGCGGGTGATATCAAGGCGAGGATCATCTGCGAGGGGGCAAACGGGCCGACGACCGCCGCCGCCGATTCGATCCTCGACGAGAACGGCGTGTTCGTGATTCCGGATATTCTCGCCAACGCCGGCGGCGTCACCGTCTCGTACTTCGAGTGGGTGCAGGATCGCGGCGGCTACTTCTGGCCGGAAGATCTCGTCAACGAGCGTCTCGAGACCATCATGCGGCGCAGCTTCAAGGATGTGCTCGATCTCTCCAAGCAGCACCGCGTCAACATGCGCACCGCCTCATACATGGTTTCGGTCAATAGGGTCGCCAGCGTCCACAAGCTCCGCGGCATCTACGCCTGAATGCGGCTGGTCGTCGCTGTCGTGGGTAAGGCGCGGAACGCCGCGCTCGGCGAGGCGATTCGGGAATACGAGACACGAGCGGCGCGGTATTGGCCGCTCGATGTTCATGAAGTGCGTGAAGAGCGCGCAGTGGGCATCTCACCCGATCGCGTGAAGGAGCGCGAGGGCCTGCGTCTGTCGGAACGGATTCCGGATCGGGCGCAAACGATCGCCTGCGAGCGCGATGGGAAATCGCTGACGTCGGAGAAGTTCGCCGAGTTTCTCCGCAAGGCGCGCGATGAAGATCGCGATCTGGCGTTCCTCATCGGAGGGGCATTCGGCCTCTCGAAGGACGTCGCCAAAGAACCAAGCATCAGGATGTCGCTCGCGCCGTGGACGCTTCCGCATGAGATCGCCCGGCTGGTGCTCGCCGAGCAGATCTACCGCGCGGGGACGATTGTGCGGGGCGAGCCGTACCACAAATGACGAACGTGATGGATGACCCACTCGTTCGGTCTGCGACCGGCGAGCAGGAAGCCGACTGGTTCGAGGAATGGTTCGGCCAGGACTACCTCGACATCTATCAACACCGCGATGAGACCGAGGCTGAGCGCGCGATCGAGCTGATCGCGACAAATCTTGCCGGCCGCCAGATCGATCGGGTGCTCGATCTTGCCTGCGGCGCCGGGCGACACACGAGGGTCCTGCGTGAACGATGGTGGACGGTCGGGCTTGATCTGTCGATGTCTCTCCTCAAGGTTGCGCGCCGCGAATCTCCGGACGGGCCGTTCGTGCGCGCCGACATGCGAGAGCTCCCGTTTGCCGCTCAGAGCTTCGACCTCGTCGTGAACCTGTTCACCAGCTTCGGCTACTTCGACAACGACAGTGAGCACTCACGCGTGCTCGCGCGAGTCTCTGAGTCGATGAGGCACGGCGGCACTCTCGTCATCGACTACCTGAACGCCACTCAGGTTCGTCGCGAGCTCGTACCATACGACGAGCGCGTGGAAAACGGGATCACGATCGAGCAGCGACGGTCCATCAGTCCGGACGATCGGTTCGTGGAAAAAATCATAACTCTCCGCGAGCGCGGCAAGGAATACATCGAGCGCGTCCGGCTTCTCTCTCCACGCGATTTGCAGCGCATGCTTACCGACGCGGGACTCAAGGTGGACAAGCTTTTTGGCGATTACAGCGGAGTCGAATGGGGCGAGGACTCGCCGCGCACGATTCTCTTCGCGAGCCGCGAGTGAACCCTCGCGTCGTCAGCCAGTTCATTGGGGGGAACGCCCTCGCGACGGCGTTCATTTCCGGCGCTGCACCGCCGGGCTGGTACGAACCGACACCGGTTGGCGCGGACTCCTGGCGCGAGCGCGCACAAACGGTTCGCTCGACCACCGCGCGGGATTGGCTTACGCGGCTCGCGCCAGCCTTCGAGGCGACCGGCAGGGCGATGCAACGACTCGAAGCATCGGCCAACGGTAATGGGGTGGTAGTTACCACCGGTCAACAGCCGGGCCTGTTCGGCGGTCCGGTTTACACTTTGTCGAAGGCTCTTAGCGCGCTGGCATTTGCGAATGCGCTCGAGCGGGCGATTGCTACGCCGGTCGCCCCGGTATTCTGGGCTGCAACCGACGACACGGATTTCAGGGAAGCGAGCAGCACGGTCGTCAGCGTTAACGGGGGTCCGCAGCTTCTTCGGATCGACCACACCGAGACGCTCGGAAGAACAATGGCGTCAATGCCGCTCGGCGACGTCTCGGCGCAACTGGAGGCGCTGGCGCAGGGCGCCGGCTCGACCATCGATCCGCGACCGCTGCAGCTTCTCCGGCAATACTATACGAAGAACGAGACGGTCGGCTCAGCGTATGTGTCGTTTCTCCGCGCGTTGCTCGAGCCCCTCGGGATCGCGGTGCTCGACGCGTCCCATCCGGCGACGCGCGCGTCCGCCGGCCCCGTATTAGCCGCGGCGCTGCAGAAAGCGGGAGACATTGCATCGGCGATTTCTGAAAGAAATCACGACATCGAGAAGGCCGGGTATGCGATGCAGGTGCAGGATGTGCCGGGACTTTCTCTCGTGTTCAGCTCCGCGTCAGGCGTTCGCAAGCGCGTTCCGATCAAGGCCGCCGGCAAGAACAAGCTGTCGGACGAGATGGGTCCCAACGTTCTGCTGCGTCCCGTAGTCGAGCGCGCCATCCTTCCCACCGCCACCTACGTAGGGGGACCGGCGGAGATCGCCTACTTCGCGCAGATCTCGCCAATTGCCGACACTTTGGGTGTCGCTCGTCCTGCCATCGTCCCGCGCTGGTCGTGCACGGTTATCGAGCCGCACGTCGAAAGAATTCTGGAGAAGTTTTATCTGCTTCCCGAAGATCTGCGCGACCCGCATGAAGCTGAGACGCGTGTGGCCAGATCGCGTCTGTCCAGGGTAGTCCTCGAGGAAATCGAGAAAACCCGAGCCATGCTCGACGAACGCCTGGACGCTCTTACACGCGCGGTGGACGAGGGCGGTACGCCCGTCGCCGCAGCTGTAACGGGCGGCCTGCACTCCAATCTGCTGCGCCGCCTCGACCGCTTCGAGCGACGCCTCGTTGCGGCGGCGAAGAGACAACACGCGGATGCGATGACCGAGATCGCGACGGCTCGCGGGTCTCTGTACCCATTCGGGAAGCCGCAGGAGAGAAGCGTCAACTTCGTCCCGCTTCTGGCTCGATACGGAGCTCCTCTCCAGGAGGAGATGCTGCGCGAAGCTGGTATCCACGCCACACGACTGCTGGGCGTGGCGCCGCCTGCACAATCTGAACAGGCAGCCATCGCCGTTAGAGGCCAAGCGTGACTCACGGCGAGGACGAGAAGGAAGAAGAACGCTCGCTCAACAGATTCCTCCCCCCTGAGACTGACGAAGTAACGGAGGCCGCGCCGCCGATTGAGCGGCGGGCGACACCTCGAGCAGCGGCCGCATCCTTCGACAGATCAAAGGGCGCGGCCTTTCTCGTCGCGTCGGGGATCTTGTTGAGCCGCGTGGCGGGTCTCATTCGGCAGACGATGATGGCGCGATACCTGGGCGCGGGCATGGCGGCGGACGCGTTCAATGCTGCGTTTCGGATTCCGAACCTGCTGCAGAACCTGTTCGGGGAAGGCGTGCTGTCGGCCTCATTCATCCCCGAGTACGCCGGTCTGCTGGGGAAGGGGGACGAGAAGGAAGCCACGCGCCTGGCTGGTGCTGTGGCCGGAATGCTCGCCCTCGTTGCGTCGATCATCGTACTGCTGGGCGTCGTATCCGCTCCGTGGCTGGTAGCGATCATCGCGAACGGATTCACTGGTGAGAAGCGCGATCTGACCGTTAGGCTCACCCGGATTCTGTTTCCGGGCGCAGGGCTTCTGGTTTTCTCGGCATGGTGTCTCGGCATCCTGAACAGTCACCGCCGGTTTTTCCTGTCGTACACGGCGCCTGTGCTGTGGAATCTGGCGATGATCCTGACCCTGGTGTTCTTCCACTCGGGTAGAGGCGAAGCCGACCTGGCAATCTCCCTCGCCTACGGATCAGTGGTAGGCAGCGCGTTGCAGTTCGGAATCCAGCTGCCGCAGGTGCTCAGCCTGGCGCGTGGAGTCAGACCCAAGATCACTGTAGCGGCCCAAAGCGTACAGAACGTCTTTCGCAATTTTCTCCCGGCTTTCATCGGCCGCGGAGTGGTGCAGGTGAGCGCCTATGTCGACGCGTGGCTGGCGAGCTACCTCGGCAACGGCGCCGTCTCCTCGTTCACCTATGCACAGACGATCTATGTTCTTCCGATCAGTCTTTTCGGAATGGCCATTTCCGCCGCCGAGCTGCCCTCGATGTCCCGAGCGACGGGAACTACCGCGGAGATCGGTGCATACCTCCGGGTGAGATTGATGAACGGGCTGGACCGCATCTCCTACTTCATCGTGCCGAGCGTGGTCGCCCTGTTTGCGCTCGGCGACCTCATCGTACACCTGCTTTTTGAGAGTGGCAGATTCCAGCGCGGTAACACGATCTGGGTCTGGCAGATTCTGATCGGCTCGACGGTTGGCCTTCTCGCGTCGACCATGGGTCGTTTGTACTCGTCGACATTTTACGCCATGCGCGACACCAAGACCCCGCTTCGCTTCGCAATCGTGCGAGTGGTACTCACGACCGTACTCGGGTACTTGTTTGCGCTGGTCCTTCCGGGTATGCTCGGCCTCGATCGAAAGATCGGCGCGGCGGGTCTCACAGCATCTGCGGGCCTCGCCGGTTGGGTGGAGTTCTATCTGCTGCGCCGCGAGCTCGACCGACGCATCGGAAGAACGAGGCTGGTCCCGGCGCGAATGAGCCGCTTGTGGGCAGCCGCGATTGTCGGGGCGGCTATCCCCTGGCTCTATAAGCTGGCGATGGATCGCGGTAGCGCAGTGTTCTCGACGCACGAGGGCGTGATTCACTCAAAGCTCGTCGCTCTGCTCCTGTTGGGGATTTACGGCGTGACGTACGTTGCGCTGACCGCAGCATTCAAGATCCCCGAGGCGACAACCGTCATCCAGAGGGCGAGGCGCGTGGTCAAGTTGTAGCGCGAGTGAACCAGCCTTTTCGCGCGTGGTATAATTACACATGCTGCCCGTACCAGAGACAGTCGCCGCAAAACTCCCCCATCTCCCCGACGGACCCGGTGTCTATTTGTGGAAGGGAAGGGACGGGACTACCCTCTACGTAGGGAAGGCAAAGCGCCTGCGCTCCCGGGTGCGGAGCTACTTCGCCAACGATCAGCTCGAGAGCGTGAAGACGCGTCACATGGTCAGCCTCATCGGCGATCTGGAGACGATCGTCGTTCCGAGCGAAGCCCACGCGCTGATCCTCGAGGCGAATCTCATCAAGGAGTACCGCCCGCGCTTCAACATCGCGCTGCGTGACGACAAGTCCTATCCGTACATCAAGGTCACGGTTCAAGAGCCTTTCCCCAGAGTGTGGGTGACGCGGCGCCTCGAGGACGACGGCGCCAAGTACTTTGGACCGTACACTGACGTGGGTGCGATGCGGCGCTCGCTGAATGTCGTGAAGAAGATCTTCACAGTGCGCAGCTGCAACTATGACATGCCCGGTCAGATGCCGGAGCGTCCGTGTCTCGACTATTACATCAAGCGCTGCAAGGCTCCCTGCATCCTTGCGCAATCGCAGCACGACTATCGCTCGATGATCGACGAAGTCGTTCTTTTTCTGTCCGGACGACCCGAAGAGGTCGTACGTCGCGTGGAAGAGAGAATGCAGCTGGCATCGGAGCAGCTGGATTTCGAGAGAGCGGCGGAGCTGCGCGATGTGCTCCACCACCTCGAGCAAATGGAAGAGCCGACGGTGGTGCTCGAGGTCGAGGGCGGAGATCGCGATGTCATCGGATACGCGCGTGATGGCGATGACGCCTGCGTGGCGGTTCTCCGGATCCGAAGCGGCAAGCTCCTGTCCCGGGAACAGCGCTTCCTGACGAACATCGACGGCGAAGAAGATGCCGACGTGATGACGATGTTTCTCGCGGGCAGCTATGTCGGAATGCAGGAGAAGGCGCGGCAAGTCCTCCTTCCTTTCGACTTTCCAGATCGGGAGCTGATCGAACAGACGCTTCCTGACAGCAGGATTCACATCCCGCAGCGCGGTCCGCGCCGGGAGCTCATCGCCCTCGCAGAACAGAACGCGCGGCATCTATTGGAAGAGCTCAAGCTCTCTTCCATGGAGGCGGAAGAGCGCGCGGGGGATCCTGTCTATGAGCTGGGTCGGGAGCTCGGCCTGCAGCGTCTGCCGCGATCTCTCGTCTGCTTCGATATCTCGACCACCCAGGGCACCGATACCGTCGGGTCCTGCGTCTGGTTCGAGAACGGTCGACCGAAGCGTG
>DATBXT010000051.1:0-10237 GCA_036514115.1 Gemmatimonadaceae bacterium | reverse complement strand
GGCTATCGCGCCGTTTTGGGAGCCAAACATCCCCAGGCGCTGGGTCGTCCCGGTCGCGAGGTGTGGAGCGAGATCTGGCCCGAGATAAGAGGGCTGTTCGATCAGATCCGCGCGGGCGGCCCTCCGACCTACGCGGAAGACGCGTTTTTCCTCATGGAGCGGACCAGTGGCCCTCCGGGCGAGGCGTGGTTCACTTTTTCGCTCAGTCCTGTTCGTGACGAGGACGGGCGCGTTGTTGCTTTCCTGAATGTGGCGGCCGAAACCACCGAGCGGGTTCTCGCGGAGCGCGCCATGATAGACGCGCGAGCGGCGGCAGAGCGAGCCGAGGGTCGGCTTCGCAGTGTTTTCGCTCAGGCCCCCGCATTCGTCGCCGTGCTGCGCGGGAAGAATCACGTTTTCGAGTTCGCCAACGACGCGTACATGAGCCTTGTTGGAAATCGGGACATCATCGGGAAGCCGGTCGCGGAAGCCCTGCCGGAAGTGCGGCACCAGGGCTTCATCGAATTGTTGGATAATGTTTACGAAACGGGCGCGCCCTATGTCGGCCGCGAGACTGCCGTGGCGCTCGCGCGTTCACCCGAGCAGCCGCCGGAAGAGGTTTATCTGGACTTCGTCTATCAGCCCTTGATCGACGGTGCAGGCGCACGTGTCGGCATCGTGGCGCACGGCTCTAACGTCACCGAAGCGGTGAAGGCGAGACGTGAAGTCGAGCGGCTGTTGCACGCGAGCGAGCAAGCCCGCGCGGATTCCGAGGCAAGTGAGGCGCGTTACCGGTTTCTTGCCAATTCGATTCCGGTTCAGGTCTGGACGGCGACGCCCGAGGGCGCCCTTGATTACGTGAGCGATCGCACCGCGGCGTCGCTCGGGCGCACCCCGGAGGAAGTCGTTGGCGAAGGCTGGCTCAACGTTCTGCATCCCGACGACGTTGCCCCGACAATCGAACGCTGGACTCAATCACTCAAGACAGGCGATCCGTACGAGGTGGAGTTCAGGCTATGGGACGCCGGGCGTAAGGCGTATCGGTGGCATCTGGGAAGGGCGAGTGCTCAGCGCGATGAAAAAGGACGGATCATTCGCTGGTTTGGCACCAACACCGACATCGAAGAATCAAAGCGAACCGAGGAAGATTTAAGGCGGCTGACCGACGAGGCACTTGAGGCGAACAGAGCCAAGAGTGATTTCCTCGCGGCGATGAGTCACGATCTGCGCACGCCGCTAAATGCCATCGGCGGTTACGCGCAGCTGATTGAGATGGGTGTGCGCGGTCCGATAACCGACGCGCAGAAAGCAGACCTCGAGCGGATTCAGCGCAGCAAGAGTCACCTCGACCGTCTCGTCAGCGATGTGCTCAGTTTCGCCAAACTCGGCGCGGGTCGGATCGAGCTGCGGTGCGAAGCCATAAAACTCAAGCCGTTGCTGGGATCAGTTGTGGACATGATCAGACCACAGTTGGCCGAGAAGAAATTGAATCTTGCGCCGCTTGCAGTCGATCCGGAGCTGAGAATCACCGCTGACCTCGACAAGACGCAGCAGATCCTCGTCAACCTCCTCGCAAACGCGCTCAAATTCACGCCGCCGGGTGGAACTATCGCGCTAGGTGTGGCCCCTAGCGATGCGGACATCGCCATCAGCGTCAATGATACTGGTATCGGCATTCCTGAGGAGGATCTGGAGCGGATCTTCGAGCCGTTTGCCCAGGCGAAGCGAGCATTGGTGGAGAGTGACGCAGGCGTCGGTCTCGGCCTCGCGATCAGCCGTCAGCTGGCGCGAGCGATGGGCGGTGATCTCAAGGTGACGAGCGCTGTTGGACGCGGATCGAGTTTTACGCTGACGGTCCCGCGCGCCCAGCTAAAACACGACTGACCGAGCTGTTCAGCCGCCGAGGTGTTTGGCGGTGAGGCCGTGAATGCGTTGTTCCAGTCCGCCGAGTGAGGTGCAGGAAAGCGCACCTTTGCTCGTGCCCGGGTCCTGCGCCGTGGCGGCGAGCTGGGTGTCGATGCGGGATCCATCTGCCGTCGGTGTGACCCGCGATACGATCGACATGGTAATGCGGTAGCTGTCCGCGGTAGGACCTGTCTCGCTGGATCCGCAACCGACGTACTTGGAAAGTCGAACCCCGCCGATCTCGTACATCTTGGTGAACCGGCGGTTGCCGATCTGTCTCGTCGCGGGGTCCATCATCTTGATCTCGATTCCGAGATCCTGGTATGCAGCCTGAAGGGCGGCGAAGGTCGCATCGGGGGCCGCAGTAATGGTCGAATCCGAAGCGATCTCCTCGTGCGCCCGCACTATACCTGTCTCAGTGGTGGCGAGGACTCTCTCGTTCGGCGAACCAGTCTGGGTTGCCGCGGGAGCGCAGGCAACGAGCCCAGCGATCACACCCGCGACGTAAGACCTCGAGTGGATCAACCGCATCTAGCCGAGGAAAGACTCCAGCGACCGGCGGCGGGAGTTGTGCCGCAGCTTGAGCAGGGCCTTCTCCTTGATCTGCCGCACGCGCTCGCGTGTGATCTGGAGCAGCGTACCGATATCCTCCAGCGTCATGGGGTCGGCCCCATCGAGCCCGAAATACAGCCGAAGGATCTTGGACTCCCGCTCCTTTAGGGACGCCAGCGATTCCTCGATCGCCTCGGACAACGCCTTCTCGAAAGTGATTTCGTCAGGCGTAGGATTCATGTTGTCCGGCAAATAATCGAGCAGGCGATTGTCTTCACCCGGCGTCATCGGCGCATCGAGCGACAGATGGACCTGCGAGATCATCATTGTCTTCGCGACTTCGTCCTCGCTGATGTCCATCCCTTCGGAGATCTCGAGGTTGGTCGGCTGCCGCCCCAGCTCCTGAAGCAGTGTGCTGGCGCGCTTGCCGATGCGATGCAGGGTTCCCGCGCGGTTGAGTGGGACGCGCACGATTCGCGACTGCTCCGCCAGCGCCTGCAGAATCGACTGGCGAATCCACCAAACGGCGTAGGAGATGAACTTGATGCCCTTGGTCTCGTCGAACTTGTGCGCAGCGCGAATGAGGCCGAGGTTGCCCTCGTTGATCAGATCAGAGAGCGACACACCCTGATTCTGATATTTCTTGGCGACGGAGACGACGAAACGAAGGTTGGATCGTACCAGAGTATCCAGCGCCTCCTGGTCATTCTGGCGGATGCGCTTCGCGAGCTCCACTTCCATCTCGCGAGTGATGAGGGGAAAGACGCTGATGTCCCTGAGGTACTGGTCCAGCGATCCTTCGTCGACGGTCGATTTCCGATTCGTCGAAGCCTTCATTGCGATAGCGGTACCCTCTGGTGATTCAAAAGACCCGAAGACGACCTAATGTACGATCTCTCCGAAGCGCTTCCACCGCAGACGCGTCAACCAATCCAGTCGATCGCCAGTGTCAGGCGCGTAGCTATAATAGACCACTATCGGCTGGCCGCGCACAAGTGAGTCGGCCACGAATCCCCAGTACCTCGAATCCGACGAGTTGTCGCGATTATCACCGAGGACGAAGTAGTCATGGGGAGGGACGATCAGAGGCCCCCAGTTGTTACGCGACGGGTGATAATTCTCCACCGACGCTCCGCCCGCAAGATACGCCTTCTGCCAGCCGAATTCGTCGTCGGCCTGGTCCGCCTCGTCGGGAGTGCGCTGGATGTAGTCCTCTTCCACGACTTTGCCATTTCTGATCAACATCGCGTCGTGCATCGACACCGTGTCGCCCGGAATGCCGACAATCCGCTTCACGTAATTGAGCCGCGGATCGACGGGATAGGTGAAGACGATGACGTCCCCACGCCGCGGCGCGTGCAGTGCCGGGAGCTTCCGGCCACTCCCCGGGATGCCCGCGCCGTATACCAGCTTGTTGATCAACAGGAAGTCACCCTCGAAGAGGGTGTGCTCCATGCTCCCACTAGCGATCTTGAACGCCTCGACCCCGAAAGCACGAATGACGACGAAAAGCGCGAGCGACACGATTACGATCTTCGCCCAGTGGGCGAGGAACGACAGCTTGCCTCCGCTGCGCCTGCGATTGGCCAGCTGAAGGGCGTGTTTCCGCTTTTCTTCGTATGATTCCATAGACGTTCTATACCGCTTCGTTTAGTCCGGCGTTCCGAGATAGTTATCGATCTGCGCGCGTTGAAGGGTGCCGGAGAAGTCGGCGTAACCGACCTTGGTTTCCGAGTAGAACTCGTAGACCTCCCAGCCTCCTTCGCGATGCCCGTTGCCGGTTTGCTTCACGCCCCCGAAGGGCAGGTGCGCCTCGGCTCCTATCGTCGGTGCGTTTACGTAAGTGATGCCGTTGTCCAGCTCGTTGAGCGCCCGGAATGCAACGTTCACGTCCCGGGTATAGATCGATGACGACAGGCCGTACTTCACATCGTTGTTCACAGCGAATGCTTCATCCGCGTCCTTTACCCTGATCACGGAAAGCACCGGACCAAAGATCTCTTCCTGCTCGAGACGGCTCCCGGCCTTTACGTTAGTAAAAATCGTCGGCTCGAAGAAGTTGCCCTTCGACAACTTTCCCGGACGCTCACCGCCAGTTATCAGTTTGGCGCCCTCTGATTCCCCGATATCGACGTAGGTCTCGACCTTTCGCACTGCGTCTTCGTTGATCAGCGGGCCGACGTCCGTCCCCTTTCTCCTTCCGTCCCCAAGCTTGAGACCTTTCGCGCGGTCCTCGAGCATGCCTATGAATTTGTCGTGAACCTTCTTCTGGACAATAAGACGACTGGTGGCAGTGCAACGTTGCCCCGTAGTGCCGAAGGCTCCCCACAAAGCTCCCTCGAGGGCGAGATCCAGATCGGCGTCGTCGAGCACGATCTGCGCATTCTTCCCGCCCATCTCGAGCGAGAGACGCTTGTGCAGACGACCGCAGGTTTCTCCCACGAGCCGACCCGTCTCGGTCGATCCGGTAAATGAGATGAGCGGTATGGAAGGATGCTCCACGATCGCAGCGCCGACTTGCTCGCCGCGCCCGTGGACGAGCTGGATCACTTCCTCCGGCAGGCCGGCCTCGAGCAGAATCTCGACGAGGAGCGTACCCGTGTGCGGCACGTCTTCGGCCGGCTTGAAAATGACGGCGTTTCCGCACACCAGAGCGGGAAACATCTTCCAGGTTGGGATAGCCATCGGAAAATTGAACGGACAGATCAGGCCCGCGATTCCGATCGGTCGCCGGTAACTCATCGCCCACTTGTTCCGCAGTTCACTGGGAACGGTTTTGCCAAACAGCCGGCGCCCTTCGCTTGCTGCATAGTAGGCGGTGTCTATTCCCTCCTGCACATCCCCACGTGTCTCGGTGAGCGGCTTCCCCATCTCCCGCGTCATCGCGTCCGCGATTTCTTCCTTTCGCCTGGTCATGATGTCGCCGACGATCCTCAGTACGTCCCCGCGCGCAGGTGCGGGCGTTCTCCGCCAGCGCGCAAATCCACGCTTTGCGCTTTCGACGGCGCGCTCGACATCGCGACGATCAGACAACGGAAATTTCCCGATGACATCTCCGCGATCGGCCGGATTGCGGTTGTCGAAGTACTCACCGGACTCAGGCCCCACCCATTTACCAGCGATATAGTTGTTGAACTTTTTCATTTGTCGTTTTGTTGGTCATATGTACGCTTCGCCCTTCCACGTACCAGCACCCTCGCGTGCCGCTCAGCTGTGCTCGCGCGAGAGCGAGTATCGCTCGATCTTCTTGTAAAGGTTGGACCTCGGCATCTCCACTGCCCTCGCCGTCTCAGACACGTTCCAGTCGAATTCGCGCAGCTTGTTCAGCAGAAACGCACGCTCGGCAGCGTCCTTGAACTCCTCGAACGTGCGACACTGGGTGAGGGTCGCCAGCCCGGCGTCGTCGAGCGCGCGCTGACCGGCCAGGCGATCTATGTCCCGCGCCGAGATCTGGGACTCCGGTGCCAGGATCAAAAGGCGCTCGACCGTGTTCCGCAGCTCACGCACGTTGCCGGGCCAATCGAGCGAGCTCAATCGTTCCAGCGCATCGGGAGTAAAAGAGTGAGCCTGAATTCCCTCGCGCGCAGAAAGCGTCACCGCGAAATACTGCGCGAGCATGGGAATGTCCTCTCGTCGTTCCCGAATGGGCGGGACATGGATCGGCACCACGTTCAGTCTGTAGTAGAGGTCCTCGCGGAATTTGCCGGCCGCGATCTCGCTCTCCAGGGTTTTGTTCGTCGCCGCGATCACGCGCACGTCCACCGAAATGGGCTTGGCCCCGCCAATTCTGGTAATGACATTGTCCTGGAGCACACGCAGGACTTTAGCTTGAGCCGCGAGGCTCATGTCGCCGATCTCATCGAGAAAGAGAGTGCCCTTGTTGGCCTGCTCGAATTTACCGGCGCGATCTGACACGGCACCGGTGAAGGAGCCTTTCATGTGCCCAAACAGCTCACTTTCGATGAGCTCGCTGGGGATCGCCGCGCAGTTCACTTCGACGAAAGGCTTGCTCGCACGCGGCGACATCCGGTGCAGCGCACGCGCGACCAGCTCCTTTCCGGTACCGTTCTCGCCGGTGATCAACACGCGAGCGGGCGTCGCGGCGACCTTCTCGATCTTCTCCATCAACGCGCGCATCACGGGCGTCTTGCCGACAATTTCGAACGGCGCGTCCACGGATTGCTTGAGACGTTCGTTCTCTTCCTTGAGATCGAGATTCACCAGCGCGTTTCGCAGCATCACGAGAATGCGATCGGTGTCGAGCGGCTTCTCGAGGATTTCGTAAGCGCCGAGCTGCGTCGCTTCCACGGCGGTGCGTATGGTGGCGTGGCCGCTGATCATAACCACCAGCGCGTTGGGGTCGAGCTCGCGAAGCTTCTTGAGCGCCTCCATACCATCCATTCCCGCCATCTTCACGTCGAGAAACACGAGATGGGGACGCCACTTCTGATACTCCGCTATTCCATCGGCTGCGTTCGCAAGGGAGCGCACCTCGTACCCCTCGAACTCCAGGAGTTGGCCCAGTGCGGCGCGGATACCCTGCTCATCATCGATGACCAGGATGCGCCGGCTCATCGGACGCTCTTATACAGTGTGATTTTCCCGTTGGCGATGCGCACATCTGAAATGTAAGACGGCATCACCATCGGCAAGCCGTTCTGGGAGATTCCTTCGACAGTCTTGCCCCGCTTCATCTGGCCGAGGATGCGCGGGATGAGCGCGTTGGGAACGTCGAGCTTGCCGAGCTTTACCTCCTGGACCAGAAATTCTCCCAGGCCAGGCTTCAACATGTTGATGGTTCCGCCCAGCCGGACGCTATCGCGATCGCCCAACAACATGCCCAGGGGCCCGAGAGCCTTCGATCCTCCAAAGTCCTTCAGCTCGACGTCCGAGCGAACATACAGGCGATCGCCCACGACCCTTGCCTGCGCGTTCTGCGCTGACGGTGGGAGCTGTTTCGCGAGGACGGTGAAGATGTAAGAAGCCGCCTCGGCGGCAGTGAGATTGGCGAACACCGGCCCGGTTTGGCTGCCGAGCGATTGCACAGCCGCACGACCGCGGTCTGCGTCCGCTGCGGTCAACGGCTGCCACCCGCTGGGCGCCTCAGTCGCGGTCTCTACGGTTGTGGTGGTGGACTTGGACACCGGCACGCGCGCATACCAATACCACGCGGCGACGGCAATCAGAATGATGATTATGAGGCAGCCGATACGGCGGAGGAATCCGTTCATGTTTTCGGGCGTCGAGGTTGTCGAGACGGAGAATACCCTCGCACAACCCGTGCACGCTAGTTCCCGGGTGTTGCACGGGGTGCGGGGCCTCGATTCCATTCGCTGCAAATCGTTTTCCCGGTGGCCAATCTGTCTCCGTACGATTCGGGATGCTTGCAGCCGTGCGTTCAGCCGCGCTGGTCGGCATCGATGCATTCGACGTCACCGTCGAAGTCGATGCCGCCGCTGGTCTTCCCCAATGGACCATCGTCGGTCTCGCCGCCAGCTCCGTAAAAGAGAGCCGCGAGCGAGTGGGAGCAGCGCTCGTGAATTCCGGATTTCAGGTTCCCCCGCGCCGGATCACTGTGAACCTGGCGCCCGCGGACGTACGCAAGGACGGGACTGCATTCGACCTGCCGATAGCGCTCGGAATTCTCGTGGCGACGGGACAGCTCGAAGCGGTAACGCTCGAGCGCCGGTTGTTCGTTGGGGAGCTCGGTCTCGACGGCAGGCTGCGCACGATGCGAGGAGCCCTTTCAGTTGCGCGCCACGCGGCGCGCGCGCAGGTATCGACGCTGGTGCTGCCTGCCCCCAACGTAGGGGAAGCGGCGCGAGTAAGCGCGCTCGAGCTCTGCGCGCCGGTTTCGCTGGCTGAGATCGTGGATCAATTGCGACGCGGTCAGTTGACATCTGCGCGCGCGGAATTCAGCAACACCGGTGAACCGCGCAGGGATTCCGCCGATTTCAGCGACGTAATCGGGCAGCAGACGGCCAAGCGCGCGCTGGAAGTGGCTGCCGCAGGCGGACACAACGCGCTGCTGGTCGGCCCGCCGGGCGCGGGGAAAACGATGCTGGCGCGGCGTACTCCGTCGATCCTTCCGGAGCTACTCGAGGAGGAAGCGCTCGAGGTCATCGCCATTCATTCCGTCGCCGGCTTACTCGAGCAGGATGGAGTCGACCGCGGCGTGCGCCCATTCAGAGCTCCGCACCACACGATCTCCAGCGCCGGGCTGATCGGTGGCGGCTCTTCGCCGCGGCCGGGGGAAGTCAGCCTCTCTCACCACGGCGTGCTTTTTCTCGACGAGCTGCTCGAGTTTCCGCGACACGTGCTCGATGGTCTGCGCCAACCAATGGAGGACGCAAAGGTTGTGATCGCGCGAGCGAGTCAGGCGGTTACCTACCCGGCCCGCTTCACACTGATCGGCGCCACCAACCCCTGCCCGTGCGGTCGCGCCGGCGATCCAACGGGATCGTGCAACTGCTCGTCGGCTGATATCGAGAGGTACGCCTCCCGCATATCAGGACCATTGGCGGACCGGATAGACATGCACGTGACAGTCGGCGCGGTCGCGCTTCGTGATCTGAGCGGAAAGAAAACCGGTGACAGCTCGAGCGAAATTCGCCAGCGCGTCGAGAGCGCGCGAGGCCGGCAGCGGAAGCGTTTTGCGAAGATACGAGGTTTGACCTGCAACGCATTCGCAGCCGGGCGGTGGATCGACGCCAACGGCAAGGTGCGTCCTGAGAGTCGCGAGCTGCTGCAGACCGCGGCCGAGCGGCTTCGTCTCTCCGCGCGCGGTTATCATCGCGTTCTAAAAGTCGCGCGCACCATTGCGGACCTCGAGGAATCCGCGGAAGTGGGTCCCGCGCATATCGCGGAGGCACTTCGTTACCGTCCTGTTATCAAATCTGCCGCAGACAGCAGACACGCGATAACGGCGCAGATCTCTACGACCTAGGCCCGGGATGCAGAAAGGCGGAGCGCCCTGGTGGCCACTCCGCCTCTTTTGCCCGGGTCGGACCTCCATGTGGAGGCCCGACCAAAGAAGGTGCTTACTCCTGCGGTGGTGCTACGATCCGATCGCTGCCGACGGTCACGATACGGAAGTCATCGCGACGGTTCTGCTGCCAGCAGGCTTCGTTGTGCTCGGTGCAAACCGGGCGCTCCTCGCCGTAAGACACGAGGTCGAAGCGATCTGCCGCAATGCCGTGGTCAACGAGGTACCGCTTGGCGCTTGCCGCACGGCGCTGGCCGAGGGCCAGGTTGTACTCGTCGGAGCCACGCTCGTCAGCGTTACCCTCGATACGGATTCTCATACCCGGGTTAGCCTGCAGCCACGGGACCTTGCGATCGAGTGTAGCAGCCGCATCCGGTCTGATCGTCGACTTGTCGAAGTCGAAGTAGATCGGGCCAGTGATCGCCGTCGTATCGACGACTGCTGCAACCGGCGCTACGCAAGCCGGATCAGTAGCCGCAATGTTCGGGTTGTACTGGCAAGCTGCCGGCGGCGGTGGTGGAGGCGGCGGCGGCGGCGGTGCGACGCAGTTCGGGCTCGAAGCAGGAATGCTCTCGAGGCCGGCGTACGTGCACATAACCTCCGGACGTGCACCACCGAGCAGGAAGCTCAGACCGCCACGAACGTGAATGTTCATGTTCGCGTCGGGATTGTGGTTGGGCATATAATCGACTACGCCGTCCACGCGAAGCGCAGTGCGGTTTGCGATACCCAAACGAATGCCGGCGAGTCCGCTTGCGCCGAAGTTGTAATTGTAGGAAAGATTGTTGGTGTTGGCGTTCTCAAACCGATAGCTGG
>DATBXT010000050.1:0-4264 GCA_036514115.1 Gemmatimonadaceae bacterium | reverse complement strand
ATCGAGAAACTGGAGTGGGCGCTGCGATCGTGGGACGGAGACTACGAGAGCGAGATGTACGACGCGAAGCACGGCTGGATGATTCCGGGCGGTCGCGTTTACGATGAGGCGAATGCGCAGAGGGGTTTTGGGAAACTCATGACTTTGTTTGAGGAGAGTCTGCAGTCGGCGTTGAAGCGCTAACGCAAGGCCCGAGGCACTTGGTCCTCGTGCCTCGGGCTCGCTCTCCGCGAGCTATTTTATACGCGTGATTCTGCACGCGGAGCTGGTCTGAGCGAAAAACCCGTTGGCGATCTCGCCGAGCGCTTACAGCGCGCACTTGGCGAGGGCTACGAGGTCCTCGAGGATCTTGGCGGCGGAATGGCACGCGTCTTCGTCGTCCGCGAAGTCGCGCTCGGCCGCGATGTGGTCGTCAAAGTTCTTCCGCCGGAGCTCGGGGCCGGACTGAATATCGGCCGGTTCCGCAGAGAGATTCAGCTCGCCGCGCGACTGCAGCATCCGCACATCGTCCCGCTGCTCTTTGCCGGCTCGAAGGACGATCTGCTGTATTACGCGATGCCGCTCGTCCAGGGCGAGACGCTGCGCGCGCGATTGCAGCGATCCGGTGAGCTCACCGTCGCCGAGACCGTCAGAATTCTGCACGACGTCGCCGACGCCATTGACTACGCCCACCGTCAGGGCGTGGTGCACCGGGACATCAAGCCGGAAAATATTCTGCTCTCCGGTAATCACGCGCTCGTCACTGATTTCGGAATTGCCAAGGCGCTTACTGCCGCGCACGACGAGACCGGCGTGACCTCGGCCGGGATCGCCATCGGTACCCCGACGTACATGTCACCGGAGCAGGCACTCGGTGATCCGACAACTGATCAACGCGCCGACATCTACTCGCTCGGTGTCGTCGGCTACGAGCTACTGGCGGGAATGACTCCGTTTTTTGGAACTACTCCCCAGCAGGTGCTGACCGCACACGTGGCGGAGGCCCCGGCGCCGATCACCAAGTTCAAACCGGAGCTGCCGCCCGCGCTCGCCGCAGCGATCATGCGCTGCCTGGAGAAGCAACCCAGGAACAGGTTTCAGACGGCGCGCGAATTCGGCGACGAGCTGGAATCGCTCAGCACACCGACCAGTGGAACACCGACGCCGGCATCGACGGCTGCCACCCAAAGCACGCCCGCGCCAACCATGGGCAGGCCGACCGTTCTCGTCGACGCTATTCCGACACCCACCGATCCGTCCATCGCGACGCGGGCGCCACGGAAGCGTAGAAAGATCATCGCGCTGGCGGCGATTGCAGCCGTGATCCTGGCCGCCAGCCTGATCGCCAGTCGTTATCTCACCGCCGGCGCGCCCGAGTTCGAGATCGCCACGACTCGGCAGATCACCAACGAATCAGGGCTCGAGATTACGCCCGCGTTTTCGCCCGACGGGAAAATGCTCGCGTACGCGGCTGGCCAGCCCGGCAGAACCAGCATCATGGTGCGTCAGATCAATGGCGGCGACGCGATTCATCTCGCCAACGGTCTCGCGCCGCAATGGTCGGCCGACGGGTCGAAGCTGGTGTACGTCGACAGCGCCGGGATCGCGGTCGTGCCCGTACTCGGCGGAACGCCACAACGACTCATACAGAATCCCGAGAACCAATACTCCGCGAGTCCCGTTTGGTCACACGATGGGAAATCGCTTGCCTATACTCAGGTGCGGGCCATCGGCGGCTACGGTTCGATCTGGGTGGCAAACGCGGATGGCACTCAGCCACGAAAGATCCGCGATGCCAATGAGCCGAACGCGATCTCCTGGTCGCCCAAAGACGATCGGCTCGCCTGGGTCGAGGGGAACCTGCTCTACGTTTACTCCGGCGTGCAGTTCGGCAACATCGCTCCGTCAACGGTGTGGGCGGCGGAAAGAGATGGGAAGAACGTGACACTGTTGACGGACTCGCTGCATCAGAGCGTCAGTCCAGTCTGGTCCGGCGATGGCGATGGGATCTTCTACATCTCCAACGCGCGCGGCGGCAGAGATCTCTATCATCAGCGGCTGCACGGGACAAAAGCGGATGATGTTCCGCAGCGCTTGACTTCAGGTCTCAAGATACACGGAATCGCCGCCACGGCGGACGGACGAATAGCATACTCCGCATGGACCACGAACGTGGGCATCTGGTCTCTGCCATTCCCGCGTTCGGGGCCCGTTTCGGTTTCGACAGCGCATCCCATCATGTCCACCACCGAGAGCATCGAGGTGGTGCGACTGAGCCCCGATGGCCAGTGGCTGGCGTTCGATTCCGATCGCTCGGGCAACATGGACATCTACAAGATGAAAATCGACGGCACGGGTCTGCAACAGCTCACGCGCGACACCGCCGACGACTTTCGCCCGTCGTGGTCTCCCGATGGTAAGTGGATCGCGTTTCATTCGTGGCGGAGCGGCAACCGTGATTCATACATCGTTTCCGCAGATGGAGCCACGGAGAGGGTAATTGCTTCCGGACCCGCGCACGAATATTCCGGCACGTTCTCGCCGGATGGGAATCAGATTGCTTTCGATTCCGATCGCAGCGGACAGATCGAGATCTATGTGGGGGGCAACGGTACCGGGGAAGTGTTAACCGAGCCCACCCGACTCACTACTGGTGGCGGCAGTCTCGCGCGCTGGTCGCCGGACGGCAAATTCATCGCGTACACTGTAACTGCGAGTAATACTCCGGGCATTCCGTACCAGGCGCCCCTGCGAATCATTCCGGTGGGTGGGGGAGCGGTGCAGACTATCCCCGTCTCCGCATCGTTGGGCCAGCTCGTCGCCATCGAGGGATGGAGCGCGGACGGAAAGAAGCTCTACTTCCGCGTTATCTCGCCGGACGGGGATCGCAACATCGCCGAATCGTCGCTGGATGGAAAAGAGCAATCCATCCTCGTTCGCTTCGATGATCGTGAGAAGCGGCCGTTCAACCCGTTCTTCTCAACTGATGGCAAGACGATCTATTTCACGCTTGGCCGGCATGAGGCGGACATTTGGGTGATGGACCTCAGGAAGAAGTAGGCTGGGTCCCTTCGCTCCGCTTCCCTAATCATATGTTTCCGCCCATTGTAGAGCTTCCGGTACGGTATTGGCGGAATGGGGTATAGCCGTCAGAACCCGGATCCTTCCAAGCTTCCGGGACTAGAGGGCGCACACCCGTCCCTCAGAGATGGAGAGGCATCGTGGAGAAGATTTCACCTCCGATCGGAAGACTCGACCCCGTCGATGGTCTGAGCGCTTCACGCAACGGAAACGGCAACGGCACGTCCGCACCCGCCCACCCGACAAATCGCATTTACGCTTATCCGCCGCCCGCGCGTGGCGGAGCGTTGTCGACGCTGTGGGAAAACACGAAGGCGTTCGGACGACGAGTGCGATCCTGGTTCCCCTGGCCGCGCAATCCCAATGAAGATCCTGCCGGCAACGGCGTTTATGCGATCACCAGAAACACGAACTACTGGTTCAATCGCGAGCTCGCCGTCATCGAGCACGAGGCGGCGCGCCTCGCGTCCGACTGGGCTGAGAAAGGTTTGCCGCGGCATGACGTCAGGCGCGATGGTCCGGTCGAGCCCGAGCAGGTTCTATCCATGCGTTGCCTCGAGCTATATCGACAGTGGAGAGATCGAGTCACCATCAAAATGCAGGACGCGATTCAGTCGGCCAGCGGCGCGATGAGCGCGCAAATCACATCGCTGCGCGCCACGATCTACGCGCTCGAATCCAACAACCAGCAGCGGCACTCCGCCGAGCACGAGATAGAAAGCGCACACACCCTGGGCGACGCCGATAAATCGCGCGTCGGCTACGACAGAATCTTCAAGAGCCGCGCGGGCTTCTGGATTTTCGCCGGCATCCTCGCGGCGGCGGAGTTCACCGCCAACTTCCCGGTGTTCCGGCTGCTGCTGCCGATGAACTCGACGCTCGTCTCCCTCGCCGCCACGCTCGGCGAAGCAGCGGAGAGTCACACCTGGCTCGCCGGACCGTTGGTGCTGCTCCAGGACATCCTGCTCCACTTCGAGGCGTTCCTCGTCGCGCTCATCGCCGTCGTCATTCTCGTCTTCCTCGGCAAGACCACCGGCGCGTCGATGCGATCGATCGTCTCCTTTGCCGAATCCGAAACGCCGATGGCGGCGACGACTATAAGAGCGCACCGCAGACAACACACCTTCGTGTTCGTCGCCGGGCTGCTCGGGATCGCCTCGGTGTTGTCGTTCATGTACTTCGCGCGCGCCCAGATCTCCGAGAC
>DATBXT010000049.1:0-15083 GCA_036514115.1 Gemmatimonadaceae bacterium | reverse complement strand
CAGCTCGAGCAGCCGCGGGTCCCGGTGCTTTTGAGTGTCGCTGATACGATCAAGCTCGAGATCGACTTCAAGCTGGTTCGGCAGCGGTAGTCCTGCCAATGGAGCTACGAAAAACGGGCACTCCGGATTCCGGAGCGCCCGTTATCGTATTCAGGTCGAAAAAAAAGCTCCCGAGGAGGGACTCGAACCCCCGACCCGGTGATTAACAGTCACCTGCTCTACCACCTGAGCTACTCGGGAATAGCTCCGAAAATTAGCCGGTGAGTACCCTCGAATCAACCGATCCCAAACGTCTTTCCTCAAGGGAATTCTGCGAGAGACGACTGCTCCGTAACTTCCAGTGATGCGATCAAAGCAAAACGGAGCTCCGAGCCAGACTGCTCTCGTGACCGGCGCGTCCAGCGGCATCGGTCTCGAGCTGGCCAAAGTCCTGGCACGCCATGGCTACGATCTCGTGCTCGTCGCCCGCAAGCGGGATGCGCTCGAGGCGGTCGCGGGCCAGATCGAAGGGCAGTACGACGTAAAGGCGCACGTGTTCGCCGCCGATCTCCGGCGGCGGGAAGCGCCGGAAGCGATCTGGGATTTCCTTCGCAACGAGGCCATTCCGGTGACCGTCCTCATAAACAACGCCGGTTTCGGGCTGGGTGGGGAATTCGCCGATACGGAGCTGACTCGCGAGCTGGAGATGATCCAGGTGAACATCGCTGCGCTTACGCACCTGACCAAGCTGTTCCTGCCTGCGATGATCAAGGCGAAATCGGGGCGTGTGCTTAACGTCGCTTCGACCGCCGCGTTTCAGCCGGGTCCGCTGATGGCGGTCTACTACGCCACCAAAGCTTACGTGCTGAGTTTCTCCGAAGCGCTCGCGGAGGAGCTCCGCAACACTGGTGTCACGGTGACCGCGCTCTGCCCTGGACCGACGCGCACCGAGTTCGCAAGCGAAGCGGGTGTCACCAACTCACGGTTGTTCTCGCTGTTCGGTGCCGCCGACGCAACCGACGTCGCCGAGTACGGATTTCGGGCGATGATGGCGGGGACGCGCGTGGCGATCCCGGGGATAAAGAACAAAATCGTCGCTCAGGTGAACCGGATTTCCCCGCGCGCAATCACGGCCAAAGTCGTCCGGATCGCAAAGCAGAACCGGTAGCGCTCTGGCGCTTGCGTTCAGAGCGCGAGCTGCTGGGCGACGTTGTCGAAATCAGACGCCGAGAGATTCATTCGCGGCGGGTCGGCGCGAGGGGGACGGCGGGTGAGGAGCGGCTTCAGCCATTCACCGGTGTACGATCCCTTGACCTTCGCCACGTCTTCCGGCCTGCCCATGGCGACGACATGGCCTCCCCCTATTCCGCCCTCCGGTCCGAGATCGATGATCCAGTCGGCGAGCTTGATCACGTCGAGGTTGTGCTCGATGATGACCAGGGTGTGTCCCTGCTCGAGAAGCCGATCAAAAACCTTCGACAACTTCCTGATGTCCTCGAGGTGCAGCCCGGTGGTCGGCTCGTCCATCACGTACATCTTGCGAGTCGATTTCTTGCCGGCCAGGGCCAGCTCGCGAGCAATCTTGATTCTCTGCGCCTCGCCACCGGACAGCGTCGTCGCCGGCTGGCCGAGTCGAAGGTAGCCGAGCCCGACCTGCTGCAGCTGCCAGAGCGCCTGGCCGAGTTTTTCTTCGCGCGGGAAAAACCTGATCGCCTGATCGATGGTCATGTTCAACACTTCGTGGATATTCTTGCCGCGCACAGTGACATCGAGCACTTCGGGTTTGTAGCGCTTTCCGCCACAGTCTTCGCATGGCACGAACACGTCGGCCATGAAGACCATTTCAACTTCCAGGGCGCCGGCGCCTTCACACGCCTCGCAGCGGCCGCCGGCGACGTTGAAGCTGAAAGTCCCCGCGGTGTACTTGCGCTGACGCGCCAGCGGTGTGTCGGCAAAGATGTTCCGGATCTCGTCGAACGCCTTGACGTAGGTCACTGGATTCGAGCGGGGCGATTTTCCTATTGGGCTCTGATCGATCAACACGACGTCTTCGATGGCGTCGAAGCCCGTGATTGTCTCGTATTCTCCGACTTTCTCGCCGAGGTGAAGCTTGGCCGAATGCTCGCCAACCAGGTGAGTTTCGAGCGCGCGATAAAGAACGTCGTGGACGAGAGTGCTTTTCCCTGAGCCCGACACACCGGTTACAACCGTCATCGCGCCGATCGGAATGCGGATGTCGACGTCCTGGAGGTTGTGCTCTCTCGCGCCGGTGAGTGCAATCCAGCGCGGACCCAGCCGCCGACGCTGATCGGGGAGGGGGATGGATCGTGCGCCGGTGACGTACTGGCCCGTGAGCGGGCTCTCGCTCACGCGCGACATCGGACCGGCGAAAACAATCTGCCCACCCCCTTCGCCGCTACCCGGCCCGAGCTCCACCATGTAGTCAGCCATCTCGATGGCGGCGAGATCGTGCTCGACGACAAGGACGCTGTTGCCTGCGTTGCGCAGCCGCTGGAGCAGTTTCAGCAACCTGTCCATGTCGCGAGGATGAAGACCAATCGATGGCTCGTCGAGTACATACAGCGTGTCGACGAGCTGCGACCCGAGTGAATTGGCCAACCCGATGCGCTGCGCCTCGCCGCCCGAAAGAGTGCGCGTCGCGCGATTCATCGACAAATAGCCGAGCCCGACATCCCGCAGGAAGGTCACGCGATCACGCGCCTCCTTCAGAATCATCTCGGCGATCGTGCGCTCGAAATCGGTGAGCTTCAGATCCGCCAGCCACGTCGAGAGCTGGTCGACAGGAAGCTCCGCCACCTGGGCGATGTTCATTCCGTTCACCCGCACGTTCAGGGCGTCCGCCTGCAGCTTGGTGCCGTGACAGAGCGGACATGTCTGCGCCGTCTGGTATTGGCGGAGGAAGACTCTGATGTACTGCTTGTAGCGCTTCTCCTCGAGATCCTTGAGGAACGGAAAAATTCCCTTATAGCCGCGGGTCCGCGAGTTGAGGAGCAGATGCCTGTGCGCCGCCGTCAGCTGGTCCCACGGCTTGTCCATGGGAATTCGCTCGCGCTTCGCGAACTCGACGAGCGCGCGCCGCTTGTTGTCGTAGCGGGGCTTGGTCCACGGATCGATCGCCCCATCGCGCAGCGACCGGTTTGGATAAGGCACCACCAGCGTCTCGTCGTACTCGAGCGTTGCGCCGAAACCGTTGCACTTGGTGCACGCGCCTCGCGGGTTATTGAAGGAGAAAAGTTGAGGGCTCGGAGCCGGCGCGACGGTGCCGTCGTTCGCGCACTCGAACCTCTCGGTAAAGCGCAGTTTGCGGACGGTCAACGCATCGAGCGGAGAGACGACGTCGTCGGCGAACAGAATTACGCAATCACCTTCGCCTTCCGCGAAGGCGGTGCCGACGGCATCGCTCAAACGCCCGGCGCTGTCTGGAGAAACCGCGAGCCGATCGACGACGACGAGAAGGTCCTTCGACCGCGTTATGTCTCGCCTGGATTTCTCCAGCTCCTCCAGATGCATGACCATCCCGTCGATGGCGATGCGGAGAAAGCCCTGTGCGCGAAGATTCTCGAGCACGACGTCGTGAGTCACCTTGTTCGACAGTCTGAGGGGGAACGTGACGTAAAACCTCACGCCCTCCGGAAGCGCGAGCACAGTGTCGCTCACCGATTGAACCGTATCCGGCTTTATCTCACGGCCGCAGTTGGGACAGTAGGTGTGTCCGACGCGCGCCCAGAGCAAACGGAGGTAGTCGTAGATCTCCGTCGCCGTTCCTACTGTCGATCGCGAGGTCTTGGTTGGATTCTTCTGCTCGATCGCGACGGCGGGCGAGAGCCCCTCGATCGACTCGACATCCGGCTTCTCCATCCGTTCCAGGAACTGCCGGGCATACGACGAGAGAGACTCGACGTACCTTCGCTGTCCCTCGGCGTAAATAGTGTCGAACGCGAGCGATGACTTCCCGGACCCGGATGGACCAGTGACGACCGTGACGGTACGTCTCGGGATCTCGAGGTCGAATCCTTTGAGATTGTTTTGACGGGCGCCGCGGACGACGATGCTGTCTTTCACATCTGAAATCTAAACAGCGAACCGAATATACGCCGAAATTTCAGCCCGGGCTGACCGCGCTATCGTCGCCTTATCAGGCGACCGAGGAGCAAGAGGACTATGGCGCCCGCGGTGGCGATGCAGATCGAGCGAAGATCAAACTGGCCGGCGACGACGGTGCCCCATCCGAAGAAGCGGGTACCGAGCCAACCGCCGATGAAGGCCCCGATAACACCGAGGAGAATCGTGACGATGCAACCCGAAGGGTCCCGCCCTGGCACCAGAAACTTGGCCAGTGTTCCGGCAACGAGGCCGAGAAGAATCCAGTAGAGCCAGAGCGGCAAACCCTTTTCCTGCTTGCGGCTGGTCGAGCGTTACGGAACGCGTGGAGCGCCGCGGCCCCTGGTGGCCATCCTGTAGATCCAGAGGAGAATCAAAGCGCCGACGATGGCGAGAATGATGCTCTGGATTGAAAATCCGTTCAGTCCCACGCCGGTGAGCATGTTCCCCAGGAATCCACCGATGAACGCACCCACAATTCCGATAATCATGGTGACGATGATGCCGCCGGGATCATTGCCCGGCATGATTGCCTTAGCGATCGCGCCGGCGATCAGACCCAGAACGATCCATGCGAGAATTCCCATCTTCTCCTCCAGTATGGTTTTGCGTCAGCCGACAGGATGAACCTTTGGCGCTCGGTACAGGTGCAACCCGCGTACCATGTGCGGACGATGGCGTAGCGGCGCCCCTGCAACCCGGCTAGGATACGGCTGAATGACTGCTCCCGCAACCCAACCGCACGAAGACGACGTTTTAGGCAAAGCATACGACCGAAAGCTGATGAGTCGTCTGCTTGTTTACGCGCGACCGTACCGTTCGCTGATGTACGGCGCCTTCGCGCTGCTTTGCATCGAAGGCGGGATCCAGGTAGTGGGTCCGCTGCTCACCCGCAGGGTCATCGATGTCGCGGTTCCCGCGCGAGACCTCCGTGTGGTAGCCATGTGTACAGCGTTCTTCTTCATCGCGCTCGTGGTCGAGTTCATCACTTCATATGGACAGACCTGGCTGACGAGCCTCCTCGGTCAACGGGTGATGCGCGATCTGAGAATGGAGATCTTCCGCCACCTGCAGCGGCTCTCCGTTTCGTACTTCGATCGGAACCCCGTGGGCCGACTGGTCACCCGCGTCACGTCCGATGTCGAGACTCTCAACGAGCTTTTCACATCGGGAGTGGTCTCCGGCCTTGGCGATCTCTTCACGCTGGTCGCCATCAGCGTAGCGATGTTGATCATGGACTGGCGGCTCGCGCTCGCGTCCTTCGCGGTGATTCCATTCGTGGTGATGGTCTCGGGGCTTTTCCGAAAAGGCGTCAGAGAGTCATACCGCGAGATCCGCGTACGGATTGCGAGGATCAACTCGTTCCTGCAGGAGCGTCTCACTGGCATGTGGATCGTTCAGCTGTTCGGTCAGGAGAAGCGAGAAGCCGAGCGCTTCGACGATCTGAACAGATCGCATCTCGACGCGCAGCTGAAATCGATAACTGTGTATGCTCTGTATTTCCCCGCGATCGAGCTTCTCACGTCAATCGCGCTCGCCATACTTATAGTGGCTGGGGCGTCGAGGGTGCACGCCACCGCGCTCAGCGTCGGGACTGTCGCCGCCTTTCTCCAGCTGGTACGCCGGTTCTTCCAGCCGCTTCAGGACTTGTCCGAGAAATACAATATCCTGCAGACGGCGATGGCGAGCTCCGAGCGAATCTTCACATTGCTCGACACGGCGCCGAGCGTACCCGATCGCGCTGAGCGCCTCGGCATTCGAAACAAGTCTGCGGGAGTCGAAGTCGTGTTCGAGGACGTGTGGTTCGCGTACGACCTGGCTCACCTTGCGAAGCATAAGCCCGGGTCAGATGTGATCACCGCGCCGGTCGAGTGGGTGCTGAAAGGTGTAAGTTTTTCGGCGCGTCCCGGCGAGACGCTCGCGCTGGTGGGCCACACCGGGGCGGGGAAGACCACCATCGTCAATCTCCTGATGCGATTCTATGATCCCCAGCGCGGACGCATCACGATCAACGGCGTCGACATCCGAACGATGCCCCTCGATGAGCTGCGCTCGCTGATCGGTTACGTGCAGCAGGACATTTTCCTCTTCGCCGGGGACGTTGCCACCAACATCAGGCTTTCCAATCCGCTAACCGACGACGAGGTTGTCCGCGCGGCGTCGGAGGTCGGCGCGGACCGGATAATCCGGGGCTTCCCCCACGGCTACTCGCAGGTCCTCGGCGAGCGGGGGGCGTCGATCAGCGTGGGAGAGCGGCAGCTGCTCTCGTTCGCACGCGCGGTCGCGGCGAATGCGCCCTTGCTCCTGCTGGACGAGGCGACCAGCGCCGTCGACAGCGAGATCGAGGCGGAGATCCACGCTGCGCTGAGTGTGCTGGTTGCCGGGAGAACGACCATAGCAGTCGCCCATCGTCTCAGCACCATCGCCAATGCCGACATGATCCTCGTCCTCCACCACGGTGAAGTGGCGGAGCGGGGGACACACGCGCAGCTATTGGAGCGCGGCGGTCTGTACAGCACGCTGTGGCGCCTGCAGGCGGGAGATTCCGAGCCGCTTCTTCAGCGGGCCGGCTAATCTTGCCGCTCTTTTCACGCCTCCGTAGTTTGAGGCAATCAGGGACCCCCCTGCCAATCGTTCTTACCCAACCGTTAGTCAATTCAAATGAGCTCCCGCTAGTGCACCTCGCTGTTGCGGCTCGCACTGATGTCGGCCGGATTCGGAAGGGAAATGAAGACTCGCTGCACGCATCGGCCAACGCTTTCCGCGGACTTTTCATAGTCGCGGACGGCATGGGCGGGCACGCCGCGGGCGAGGTCGCGAGCGAGATGGCGGTGGAGATGCTGAGCCACGAGCTCGCGGATCTCAATCATCTCGAAGCGGCTGACGCTCACGACCGCGTCGCCCGCGCCCTCCGCGACGCGAACCGTGCGGTGTACGAGCGGACCCGGACCGAACGCGACAAGCTGGGGATGGGTAGCACGGTATCGGCCCTCCTTCTCTCCGAGCACCGCTATCTGGTTGGGCACGTGGGCGATTCCCGCATCTACCTGTGTCGCGACGGAGAAATGCGACAGCTCACCAAGGATCACTCCCTCGTCCAGGAGCAGGTGGACGCGGGGCTCCTGACTCCCGAGCAGGCGAGGCGTCATCCACAGAGCAACGTGATCACCCGCTGCATAGGGATGGCCGACGAGATAGAGCCCGATGTGTTCGATGGCGACGCGCGCGTTGGCGACGCGTTTCTTCTGGCGAGCGATGGGTTGACCGGGATGGTCGATGATCGCCGCATCCAGCAGCTGCTGCTGTCCCGCGCCAAACCCGAGCGCATCGTCGACGCGTTGATTCAGGAAGCGAATGTGAACGGTGGAAACGACAACATCACCGCCGTCGTCGTGCGTGTCCTGAACGCTGAAGGCAGCAACAACGACCACGAAGTCACACCCGTTCCGCCAGCGCGCACCCATGGGTGACGACGGCGAGACCGTCGCTGGGGTCGCGCAGCTCTACCTCGGCAACATTCTCTATGCCCTCGAGCTCGCGGCGCTCAGCCTCGACGAACAACGCAAGGCGACCGATGCGGCCTTCTATCGTGGAATCGCCAGAAAGCTCGCCGACGCGCGGGGAAAAGAAGTAAAGGGAAAATGACTTTCCGCCCTGCGTCAAGGAATCGAACCCGTTGGAGCTTCGGGCGACCCGTGCGGTTGACGTGGACGACTCTCGGCGCGATGGCGGCTCTCATCGCGTGTCAGAGCAGCGACACGAAGGGCGGCTCTGACACCGCTTTTGCCAATCTTCAACAGCGCGGCGAAACCGTGATGGGCGTGGATCAATACACTTCGCAGCACGTCTTCGAACCCCTCGCGGATGGCGGCCGCATCGTGCTGCAGCGAAAAGAGGACGACTCCGCGGGGACCGCAACGATCCGCGCTCATATGCGCACGATCGCAACGGCCTTTTCGAACGGCGATTTCGCGCTGCCCGGGGTAGTTCACGCCATGCCCGACGTTCCGGGCACGCGTACGATGAGGACGCTTCGCTCGGAAATCACCTACACTCCGTCCGATCTGCCTCGCGGGGGCGAGGTGCTGATAGCCAGCAGCAATCCGAAAGCGATAGCTGCCATACACGATTTCCTGGCCTTCCAGCGCATGGATCACCGGGCCGGCATGCACATGGAGTAGGTCCACCCACGATGCCTGCCGGCAAGACTGCGTCGCGAACGCGGACACGCGCGAAACAATCCGCAAGCAAATCGCCTTCGCGCACAAAATCTCCCCCTCAAAAAAAAGCTGCGGCGAAGCCCGCGCGACAGAAGCCATCCCCCATTCGTGGGTTCGCGACGCAGGATGCATTCAGAAAATGGCTCGACGAAAACCACGACAAGTCATCAGGGATCTGGCTGCGCATCGCCAAAAAGGATTCGGGAGTAAAGTCGGTCACCTATCCGGAAGCTCTGGACGTTCTGCTGTGTTACGGGTGGATCGACGCGATCAAGCTTCCTGAGAGCGACAAGAGCTGGCTGCAGCGCGTGGTTCCGCGACGCCCGAAGAGCATCTGGTCGAAAATCAATCGCGAAAAGGCTCTTGGATTGATAGGGAAAGGTCACATGCACGCCGCCGGACATGCGGAGATCGAGCGGGCGAAGGCCGATGGCCGCTGGGAAAGCGCTTACGATTCGCCCAGCAATGCGACCGTCGATCCGGAATTCCAGGCCAGACTGGATCGCAGTCCGAAAGCGAAAGCATTCTTCGAGACACTGAGCCGCACCAACCGCTACGCAATCCTCTGGCGCATCCAGACCGCCAAAAAACCCGAGACCCGAGAGGCCCGGATAAATACTTACATGGAGATGCTGGAGAACGAAAAAGTTTTTCATTAGATAGTGGCGATGGGCAAAGCAGCATCGGTCACCATTCGCATCAAGAAAAACGCTGACGGCCGCACCTCTCTCAGTTGCACGCGATCGGACGGCACGACGACCTGGCAGCGACAAGACGGGGGTCAGGCCGCATTCTTTCCGCGGCACGACCTGACGCATTACGCCGTCGAGACCGTACTCGGCCATAGCAGCGGATTCTTCGGTCTCGTGGCGGCGGGCTGGGATCTCGCCGACTTCGGCAATCCATGGCCGCGCGGTCGACTGCCCCTCGATGCGAATGTCAGCGAGATGATCGTTGGTTTTCTAGACCTCGAGCGCCGTACCGGCGAAATCGGTCGCGCCGACGACCTGAACGCGCTGCTGACGGATTTCTGCCGCGAAAATTCCTTGCCTGCTCCGGTGCCGATTTCGGACGATGAGCTCAATCGGGTGAGACAGATGCGTGGAGAGGTGTTCTCACGGTGGGACGCGGTGGCCCCGGGCGACGCGCTGGAGCTCGCGTTTCCACCGCACAGTTGATATCCGGTTCCCGGATTACCGTTGCTCACTTCCCCCGTTGCGGCGTCCGTTTTGCTAACTTAGAGCACGTGCGCGGCTTCCCCGAAGCCGCGGCTCCAATCGACAAAGCGCCGAATACCAGCATCCGCCGAACCCGGAGAAGTCATGGGAACCGCGACACTTACGGCACCTGAGCAGGTAACTGACACCTTTCCGATCAACGGAACGGATTTCATAGAGTTCTACGTCGGCAACGCCAAGCAGGCCGCCCATTTTTACCGAAACGTCTTTGGCTACAAGATCGTAGCCTATCGCGGCCCGGAAACCGGGACGCGCGACAGAGCGAGCTACGTCCTGACTCAGGACAAGGTGAGACTGGTTCTGACCACAGCGCTCCGTCCCGACAGCGACATCGCCACGCACGTCCACAAGCACGGTGATGGTGTGAAGGACATTGCTCTGTGGGTGGATGATGCGAGAACCTCATTCCGTCTCGCCATCGAGCGTGGCGCGAAAGCCGCTCTCGAGCCGACATCCCTGGTTGACGAAGACGGGGAGGTCGTGATCGCGGGTATTCGCACTTACGGGGAAACCATCCACAGTCTCGTCGAGCGCAAGAACTACCGGGGCAGCTTCATGCCCGGGTTCGTGCCCTTCACCGGCCGCGGCGAATCAGAAGGTGTCGGGCTCAAGTACATCGACCACTGCGTCGGCAACGTCGAGCTCGGTGCGATGAACAAGTGGGTGAAGTACTATGCCGACGTGCTCGGCTTCAGCCAGCTTATTTCCTTCGACGACAAAACGATATCCACTGAATACTCCGCGCTGATGTCAAAGGTCGTCGCCAACGGCAACGGCCGCATCAAGTTTCCGCTCAACGAGCCCGCGCAGGGCAAGAAGAAGTCGCAGATCGACGAGTATCTCGAGTTCTATCAGGGGCCGGGCTGCCAGCACATCGCCATCGCCACCGACAACATCATCGAGACCGTGACGAAGCTGCGCGACAATGGCGTCGAGTTCCTGCGTGTCCCTGGAACGTATTACGACACGGTCCTCGACCGCGTCGGACAGATCGATGAAGATGTGGCGCGGCTGCGCGACCTGGGCATCCTCGTCGATCGAGACGAAGAAGGCTATCTGCTCCAGATATTCTCCAAGCCGATGGAGGATCGCCCGACGCTCTTCTACGAGATCATCCAGCGGAAAGGCGCGAAGAGTTTCGGAGCAGGAAACTTCAAGGCGCTGTTCGAGGCCCTGGAGCGCGAGCAGGACCTGCGGGGAAATCTTTAGTAATGCCGATCTATCACACCCTCGGTAAAATCCCGCGAAAGCGGCACATCGCGTTCAGGAAACCGGACGGAGGCATCTACGCCGAGGAGCTTGTCGGCCACGAAGGCTTCACCGGAACCTCGTCGCTGCTCTATCACATCCATCCGCCGACGACGGTGAAATCCGTCCGCCGCGTCCGCGAGATCAAGTTCGAGGCGGATCCCGATCAGACGCTGCGGCATCGGCATTTTCTGACCTCACGCGTGAAGAAAGGCGGAAGCGCGACACTCGACCGTCTGCCGCTGCTGTTCAACCAGGACATCGCGATGCTGTACGTGGAGCCCGACGAGAACGACGCGCATTTCTACCGGAATGCGCAATCGGACGAGCTCATCTACATCAGCAAAGGCAAGGGGGTTCTCGAGACGTCGTACGGAGTGCTGCCATTTCACGAGGGCGATTATCTCATCATCCATCGCGGCATCCTCCACCGTTATCGTTTCGATCTGGGCGCCGAGCAGCCGAAGGTCGTCGTCTTCGAGAGCCGCGGACATGTTCGCTGGCCTAAGCGGTATCGCAACGAATTCGGCCAGCTGATCGAAGGCGCACCGTACTCGGAGCGCGATATCAGGCGGCCGACCTTCGTCGAGCCGATCGACGAGATGGGCGACTTCCCAATCCTGGTGAAGCAGTACGACGGGATCAACGAGATCATGCTCGACCACAATCCGCTCGACGTCGTCGGATGGGACGGTTACTTCTATCCGTGGGCGTTCAACATCAACGACTTCGAGCCTATCGTCGGACGCGTCCACCAGCCGCCGCCGGTGCACCAGACTTTCCAGGGCGACGGCTTCGTCGTCTGCTCGTTCTGCCCGCGGCCCTATGACTTTCACCCCGAAGCAGTACCCGCGCCCTACAATCACAGCAACGTCGATTCAGACGAAGTGCTCTACTACGCGTCCAGCGAGTTCATGAGTCGGAAGGGAATCGAGTTCGGAAGCATCACGCACCACCCCGATGGAATTCCCCACGGCCCACATCCTGGCCGCGCCGAAGCCAGTATCGGCGCGAAGTACACCGACGAGCTGGCGGTGATGATGGACAGCTTCAGGCCGCTGAAGGTGGCAAAGCCGGCATTGGACATCGAGGATCCGAGCTACCACAAATCGTGGCTCCAGGGTCAGCACGCGCAATTCAATCCCCCCACGAGTTAAGGGAGAGGCGGAGCTGACGACATGACCGACGCGCTCTGGACCCCGTCACAGGAGCGCATAATCAAGGCGAACATGACCGAGTTCCTCCGTTACGTGGAGGAGCGCGGCGGTCCGCCGGTGCCTGATTACTCGGCTGATTCGTACTGGCAGCTGCATAAATGGTCGGTGGACAATCCGGAGCGTTTCTGGTCCCTCACCTGGCGCTTCTGCGGAATCATCGGTCACCGCGGCACCGGCGGCGGGGCGGAACGCGTTGGCGTCGGCCTCGATCACATGGGGCCGCCGGATCCGGAAAGGGGCCCGCACTGGTTTCCCGACGCGAGCCTCAATTTCGCCGAGAATCTGCTCCGCTTTACGGACGACGAGCCCGCGCTCTCCTCGTGGAACGAAGAAGGTCATCAGCGCACCATTAGTTACCGTGCCCTCAGAGAAGCCGTGGGCACGTTGGCGCTGGCGCTCGACTCCGCAGGCGTGAGACCAGGCGATCGAGTCGCGGGATGGCTTCCGAATATTCCGGAAGCAGTAATCGCGATGCTGGCGGCGACATCCCTTGGTGCGATCTGGTCGTCGTGCTCCCCCGACTTCGGGGCGCAAGGTGTGATGGATCGCTTCGGCCAGATCGAGCCGAAAGTTCTCTTCGCCGCCGACGGATATTTGTACAACGGCAAAGAGATCGACCTGCTTCCGCGACTGAGACAGATCGCGTTTCGAATCCCGACCCTCGAGCACGTCGTCGTGACGCCGTATCGCAAGCAAATGCCGGATCTCGATGGCGTGCGCAAAGGCACGCTGTGGTCACGATTCATAGCCGCGCAGTGGGCGGAGGCTGCGAGCCAGAGCACACCGCCGGAAGGCTACAGGACGACATCTCCTGACGCCTATCGAAGGACACCGCCTGGTGGGGTGCGTCTTCCCGACGTCTCTGGTAGAACTCCGGCGCACGGTATGCGCGCCGTCGGTGCTGCGCCCGCCGCCCAAACAGCCGAACCGAAGACACTGAGCTTCGAGCGTTTTCCGTTCGATCATCCGGCGTACATCATGTATTCGTCCGGCACTACCGGCCTGCCGAAGTGCATGGTGCACAGCGCGGGTGGCACACTGCTCCAGCACCTGAAGGAGCTCATTCTTCACACAGATCTGAAACGGGAAGATTGCATCTTCTACTACACGACCTGTGGCTGGATGATGTGGAACTGGCTGGTGAGCTCGCTGGCGGTGGGCGTGAAGATCGTACTCTACGATGGAGCGCCGCTGACGCCGAGTGCCACCAGTCTGTGGGATATGGCGGACAAGGAAGGGATCACGGTCTTCGGCACAAGCGCGAAGTACCTGTCGCTCCTTGAGAAGCACGGCGCCGAACCCATGAAGACTCATGACCTGTCGAAGCTCAAGGCCATTCTTTCGACGGGCAGCCCGCTAGCGCACAACAGCTTCGACTACGTTTACAAAAAGATCAAGAAGGATGTCCATCTCGCCAGCATCAGCGGTGGCAGCGACATCATCTCCTGCTTCGTGCTCGGTAATCCGATACTGCCGGTTTATCGCGGCGAGATTCAGACGCCCGGTCTGGGAATGGCGGTGGACGTACTGGACGACCGCGGCCGCCCGGTACGACTGATTCCGGGCGAGCTGGTTTGTACGAAGCCATTTCCCAGCATGCCGGTTGAATTCTGGGACGACCCCGACGGAAAGAAATACCGCGCGGCGTATTTCGAGTACTATCCCGGAGTCTGGCGTCACGGCGACTGGGCGGAGATGACCCGCAACCGCGGCTACATCATCTATGGACGAAGCGATGCTACGCTGAATCCGGGAGGCGTACGGATCGGGACAGCCGAGATCTACCGGCAGGTCGAGCAGCTGCCGGAGGTTCTGGAGAGCGTCGCGGTAGGGCAGGAGATCGATAGCGACATGCCCGGCGACGTTCGCATCGTGCTCTTCGTCAAGCTTCGGCCAGGTCTTACACTCGACAGCGCACTCACGGATAAAATCACGTCTCAGCTGCGCGAAAATACCACGCCGCTGCACGTGCCCAGGAAGATCATCCAGGTGGAGGACATCCCCCGCACCATAAGTGGGAAGATCAGTGAGCTCGCGGTGCGCGAGGTGATCCACGGGCGGCCAGTTAAGAACACGGAGGCCCTGGCTAATCCGCAGTCGCTGAGGCTCTACGAGAGGCTGCCGCAACTGCGGGACTAAAGGCGCGAAACTGAAGAAGACTAAAAAAAAACGGCCGCTCTCGCGGCCGTTCTTTTCTATCCCTGAAGAAGCGCTAGTGCTGCGCGAGGACCGCGCCGCGCTTGGCTGAAGCTGCCAGCGCAGTCATCATCTCCTGAAGCTTGGGACCGCGGCCGGGTTCCGGGGCGGCGAAGCTGAGCTCAGTCCGGTAGTGCGACACGCCATAGTTCGCACCCGATTTCCGCTCGACCGTGATTCCCCAGTTCTGGTCATCGGTCTGATCGTCGGCAGAGGGGGCGGTGCTCTGTGGCAGCGCATGGGCCTCGGCTTCGCTCAGGAATGCCTTCCAGTCCGGCGTCGCCTTCAGCTTGGCTTCGCAGGTGGAGCTGATCCAGCGATCTTCGCCAAAGTGCGAATCGCGCTTCGAGATCGTCCCGCAGTCGAAATTGTTGCGGACGAAGTTGTCGACGCGCACATCGGCAGACGAAGGCGTCGATTCATAGTACTGGTCCCACCACAGCATCAGGCGCCCGGTCACGTTCGCGCCGTTCTGGCGGATGATGACCAGGTACTGAGGATTTCCGAAGCCTGAATACCAGATTCTGACTTCGCGATCGCCTTTCCGGAGGTCCACCTTCGACAGCGGGGCGAGGCCGGCGGTAACGACTGCTGCGTCCTTCGTCTCGAAGATTACTTCGGGCGCGGGACCAGTATCGTTGGCGACGAAAGACGACTGCTGTGCGTAGGATGAGGCAGAGACTGCCAGCAGCAGGGAGGTTGCAAACGTGAGTCTGCTCATGCGTAAAGGACTGCTGGCGGCACCCCGAGGTCACAATGTACGACCTCATCCAGAAAGAGCCACTAACTCCTTGTGCTGCAAGAAGTTACAGTGTGGGAAATCCCGCCGTGGCGACGGGTGTTTGCACGAGCTACCGTACTTT
>DATBXT010000048.1:0-17396 GCA_036514115.1 Gemmatimonadaceae bacterium | reverse complement strand
ATGATGGTGCTGACGCGCGCGAATTTCCTCCTGCTCGACGAGCCTACAAACCACCTCGACATCGAGTCGGTCGAGGCTCTCGAGGACGCACTGTCAGAATATGAAGGTACGATTCTGTTGGTGAGCCACGACCGCGCGATGCTCGAAGCCCTCACATCACGGGTGTGGGTCCTACACGGGAACCACATCACGGATTTCGCAGGATCCTTTGCGGAATGGGAAGAGCGCAGCCGCGAACGCGAACATGCCGCAGCCGTCGCTGCTGCCGAACGCGAGTCATTGCGGCGGGTGAAGGAGCGGAAGTCGACGCGCCGGCGCGAGGACAAGGCAGATGAGAGTCGTGCCGCGCTGCGCGAATCCAGACGTCAGATCGAAGCGTCTGAAAAGGAGATTGCAGCGCTGGAAGAGAAAATCGGGCGGCTATCCGCGTTGCTGGAGGACCCCGAGCTGTATACGACTCGTGACGGCGCCCAGAAATCGCTCATCACGGGCAGAGAGCTGGAGGAAACGAAACAAAAGCTGGACGCCGCGTTCGCAAAATGGACTGAAGCAACAGACCGGGCGGAGCAGCTTTCGACGTCGTGATGAGCAGAGGGCGGTGCAAACGTCGAACTCCGCGATCAGAACTCGCCGATAAAACCGATCTCGGGTTCCAGGTGCTGTCCAAAGCGCTCTTCCACCTTGCTCTGCGCCATTGAGATCAGCTCGCGCACGTCCTTGGCGGTTGCCTTGCCCAGATTGACCATGATGTTGGCATGAATGTGTGAGATCTGGGCATCTCCGTGACGGAAACCCTTCAGCCCGACCTGGTCAATCAGCCTGCCCGCGCCGACGCCTTCGATCTTCTTGAAGATCGAACCCGCGCTCGGATGATACTCCAGCCACGGATGCTTGCCACCGCGCCAGCTGAGGTTCTCCTGCATGATGCGGTGCATGACGGCCTGGTCGCATGGCTCGAGGTTGAACGTCACAGCCAGCGCCACGTCACGCTGTTTGTGAAGAGTGCTGGTGTCGTAGCCGAAGTTCATGTAATCACGATCAACTGTGATCCTCTTGCCATCGTGAGTGAAGAGCTCGGCCGACTCGAAAACCTCGGCGATGAACATGGTGCGCTCGCGGGCAGGGGCGGGAGAAAGGAAATGCAGATTCTGCCAGACGGCGCCGCCAACCGTGCTGGGAATCCCAACGTAGTGCTCCAGTCCGGACAATCCGCGCGCGACGGCCAGCGGTATGAGTTTCGCCATGACTGCTCCGCTCTCGACCCAGAGACGTCCGTCGTCGCGGAACTCGAGATGACTGGACGTGTTGCGGATGACCAATCCGCGAAATCCCTTGTCTCCAACCAGGATATTGGCGCCAAGTCCAAGCACGAAGTACTCGATATCCAGGTCCCTCGCTGCTCCAACGGCCCCTGCCAGATCATCGGCCGATGTTGCATCGTAAAACACATCGGCTGGACCACCGATCTTGAATGTGGTGTATTGACCAAGAGGCTCATTGCGCTTGAGCCTCTTGGCATCCAGCCTACTAGTCAATTCCCGGTAAGATTCCGGGTGAGCTTTAACTGATTCTGACATGTCCGAAAGAAATGGGTTCCTGCGCTACTGCGCCACTATCGCGATCGCAGCATTTGTACTTGCTCCAGTGCAGGCGCGGGGCCAGCGTGCGGAGCTCGAGAAAATCATCCAGCGTCGGGTCCTGCCGAACGGCCTCGAGGTAATCGTAGTCGAGAACCACGGAGTTCCGCTCGCTACCGTCGAAATCGACGTCAAGAACGGCTCATTCACCCAAACGCCCGAATACGAGGGTTTGGCTCACATGTATGAGCATATGTTCTTCAAGGCGGATCAAAGATACCCGGAGCCGAACCAGTTCTGGGATCAGGCTTCCGATCTTGGAGCAGTCTTCAACGCGACGACCCGTGAAGAAGTCGTCAACTACTACATGACTGTTCCGACGGAGAAGCTGGGTGATGCCATCCAGCTGGTGACGGCGGCGATTCGGGCGCCACTCTTCAGAAAGGACGAGCTGGATCGCGAAAGACAGGTGGTAATCGGCGAATACGACCGCCAGGAATCCAGTCCATTCTTCGAGCTGCAACGGCAGATCGATCAGAAGCTCTATCCCGGGAACTACAGCCGCAAAAATACGATTGGCAATCGGCAGATCGTCTCCACGACGACGCCGGAGAAAATGCGCGCGATTCAGACCAAGTATTACGTGCCGAACAATTCAGCCCTCATCGTTGCCGGAGACGTAAATCCTGCTGCCGTTTTTGCCCTGGCCGAGAAAGAGCTGGGCGGGTGGGCGAAGGGCCCAGACCCGTTCGCGACTGATCCCGTTCCCGCGATTCCACCGCTCCAACGGAACGAAGGCGTAGTTGTGGAAGCACCTGTGAGCGCGGTCACCGTCCAGATCAACTGGCAGGGCCCGAGCGTGGGTCAGGACCCGAAGTCGACGTACGCGGCTGATGTTTTCTCGGACGTCCTGAATGATCCACAGTCCAAGTTTCAGCAAAGACTCGTCGACAGCGGGCTGTGGCAGGGTGTCGGCGTGAACTATTACACGCTCAACCACACCGGTCCGATCAGCATTAGCGGCCAGACCTCTCCAGAACAGCTGCGCGATGCGCTCACCGCGCTTTATGCGGAGATCGCGAAGTTCGACACGCCAAATTACATCACCGCGGAGGAACTCGAGGCAGTGAAGGCGCACCGGGCAGTAACCTCCGCCTTCGATCGCGAGCGCGCGTCAGGTTTTGCGCATACTCTCGGATTCTGGTGGAGCGTGGCGAGCCTGGAGTACTACATGGGATACGTCGATAACATGGCACAACAAACACTCGCGGATCTACGCGCGTACGCGCGCCGCTACATAATCGGGAAGCCGTACGTCACGGGAGTTCTGATTGCTCCGCAAGCGCGGCAGGCGCTCAAACTCGGCGCAGGTGACGTCGTAATGGCGGGGACCCGCTGATGCTGCTCGCGATCGCAGTAGCGCTGACGTCCGCAACCACGGCGTTCGACGTGGGTGGCGTGCACGTCATCCTCAGACAAAATGACGCCAACAATGTCGTTGCGGCGAATCTGTACCTCCTTGGTGGTGCGAGACAGGTCACGGAGGCGAACGCCGGAATCGAGGCGATCCTGCTCGATGTGTCAGAACGCGGGACGTTGCACTATCCCAAAAACGCACTGCGAAGTGCGATGGCCAGACTCGGAAGCGAGATAGTAGACGCGCCCAGATCTGACTGGACGATGTTCGGCATTCGCTCGAGCGCCGAAGTGTTCGACTCCACCTGGGCTATCTTCGCCGACCGTCTGATGCACCCGACGCTGGCGAAGTCCGAGCTGGCGCTCGTAAAGACCCAGTACCTCTCGGCTATCCGACAGCGCCGCGATGATCCGGATGCGATGGCCGACTATCTCGCGGACAGTATTGCTCTCGTCGGGCACCCGTATTCAGTCTCGGTCGTCGGCAATGAGAAATCCATTCAGGCAATCGACTCGGCGGCGTTGCGCGAGTACCATCGGACGCAATTCGTTACCTCGCGCATGCTTCTCGTCGTCGTCGGCAACATCGATCGCGCGCACATCGAGCGACTCGTGAACCAGTCGATCGCGCAGCTGCCGAAAGGCAACTATAAGTGGACAGCGCCGCCGCGCGTGCCAGAAGCGCCGACCGCTCTGGTGATCGAGCGTCGTCAACTTCCCACGAATTACATACTCGGGTATTACAGCGGACCCCTGGCGAGTGGCGCTGATTATCCGGCGCTCAGAGTCGCTACTTCGGTTCTGACCGGACGCATGTTCGCGGAGATCCGCAGTCGGCAGAATCTCACATACGACGTGCACGCGCCGTTCGTTGATCGTGCCGCCACGTTAGGGGGATTGTACGTATCAACGGTCTCACCCGACACGACGCTGAAGCTGATGCGAGCGGCGGTCGTCGATCTGCAGCAGGGGATGCTGGACCCTGTCGGGCTCAAGCAGCTCGAGCAGCAATTCATCACCGAGTACTTTCTGGATAACGAGACGAACGCCGCTCAGGCAGATTTTCTGGCGCGGTCGCAGCTATACGAAGGCGACTATCGCGCAGCCGAGAGGTTCGTGGACGAGCTGAAAAACGTGAGTCCAGAGGCGGTGCAGCGAGTGGCGCGGCGCTACATGCGTGGTTTCCGATTCGCCTACGTCGGTGATCCATCGAAGCTGGACCCGCGAACGATAGCCCTGTTCTAGACGAGACAAAGCCGGCGAAGTGCTCCTCGCCGGCTTTGTCTCATTCGGAGAACTCCTCGGCGACAACCCACGGATCCAACGCTCCGCTGTAGAGAGCCGCGCCAACTACGGCCGCCGCAACACCGCGATCAGCAAGTGCGCGAAGGTCGCCGAGGCTGCCCAGGCCGCCTGATGCGAACACCGGAAAGTCTGCCGCTTCGGCAACGTCTTCCATCAGAGGCAAATCCGGTCCGCGCATCGCCTCTTCACGGTGTACCGCTGTAACCAGAATGCCCGCCAGCGGCAGGCCGTTCAGATCCTCCACCAGGTCCAGCACAAACTTCGGGTGGGCTCGAGACCAACCCCGTGAAAGGATCTTCCGCTCGCGGACGTCGGCAGCGACCACAATGGAACCGGGGAACAGGCTGGCCATCTCTGCTAACCAATCGGGATCTTCCAGCGCGCGTGTTCCTATAATGACTCGCTGTGCCCCATCTTCGAGGGTACGCTGAATCACCTCGCCGGTGCGTATACCCCCTCCGACCTGAACTTCCGCGTCTGTCGCGCCCAGCATAGCCTGAATCTCGTTGGCGTTGCTTCCTGTTCCGGCCACCCCGTCCAGGTCGATGAGGTGCAGGTGCCTAAAACCGTATTGTCTCCAGGCAGACACCACGCCGACCGGATCGGGAATGCGAAAGAGCTCCCGATCAAAGGAGCCGGCAGCAAGCTGGACACATGCTCCCGCTCGCAGGTCGATACCTGGAATGGCGATCATCTCGGACGGGAGAGCGTCAGGGCACGAATCATGACAGCGAAGGTGCGGCGTTGATTGCTTCTTGGCGAGCTTGTGAATAAATTCACAATCTCTGAAGCTACAAATTCACCTTATGTAAGTGCACTACTGTACGGCTCTGGGAGGCCTCAAAAAGATGCGGTTCTATGGATTCGCAGTTGCAGCTGGAGTACTCACGCTCGGCGCGTGCGCTGGTGGCGAAAAGTCGCCAGCCGATACGACGCACGTTGCAGTGGATACAAGCACTGCGACTACGACAACGACGACTACCCCTGGCAGCACAACCCCGGCGACCGGGGGAACGGCGACAGCAGCTCCGATTTCCGGTAAGACGATCACCGTCAACATGGTTGGCGATGCCAAGGGCTATCGCTTCGAGCCCGCCAACGTCAGCGTGAAGCAGGGCGACGGCATCAAGTTCGTCGTGACGAGCGGTGGTCCTCACAACGTTGCTTTCGATCCGGCTACGATTCCAGCGGATGTAAAAGGCCAGCTCGACGCCAACATGGGTACCGACAAGATGGGTGAGCTCTCCAGCGCCCTGAAGACAAATACGGGCGAGTCAGTCACCATTTCCTTCGCCAACATCAAGCCGGGCCAGTACCCCTACCACTGTGTTCCGCATCTTGCATTGGGTATGAAGGGCGTCATAACCGTTCAATAAGAATTGACCGTGACTGGACGGCGGGCGCGCAAGCTCCCGCCGTTTTTGTTGCGCACGAGTGACCAGCGGTGAATCTTTGACTAATGAACGTTCATAGCATCGCCCGGATGAGCGGCGGCTCTGCCTACCTCTGGATGGCAGCGAGAGCCCGCAATGCGCTGCGACGTGTCCTCGTCTTCGGAATCGTCGGCGGTGTAGTGTTCATTGCGGCGCTGATCGCGTTCGTAATTGTTCCAAGAACTGCTTCCCGGAAAGCACTCGCAGTCGCGCAGAACATAGAAGCGCGAACCGACTCCACTCCGACTATTGCCGCCAGGGATCGGTATGCCGCGCAGATCAACGTAGCCGACTCGATCCTGAACGCGACACGGCAGGCGCTGGTTCCGGCGCCGGCGGCCGTGATCGACACATTTCCCCCAGCCGTGCGGGCGTTGCGCGATACGTTGAGCGCGGAGCTGGCCACGCTGAACCGCCTGATCGACCGCGCTGAGAACGCTCCCCTTCCCACTTCGTACAGGGCTCTGGCGGCATCGCCGACGGTTGCCGCGGACCCACGGGTGCGGGTGCTGCTCGATTCGCTGGCGGATATCGAGCGAGAGAGAAATGCTTTCGGTGCGGTCGGCGGTGTCGACCCGGTGTACCTGGCACTCACGTCGAGGGCGACGGCCATTGGCCGCGAGATCAAGGGAATTGCAGATGCCAAGCGCGGCGAAGTGCGCGGGAAGCTCGTGCTGATTCGTCCGACGCCAGCACCCGTCGTCAAACCGGTGATTACAGTCGACACCGTGCGACTGCTCGCCCAGCGTGCAGCCGCGCAGCAGAGTTACACGACTGCCGTCCGCCAGCTGGACCAGATCAATCAGAAGAACGCGCGAATTGATCAGCAATCTGCTCGCGCGCGCGAGCTTGCCAATGTCGGCGCGCCACCATGGGCAATGCTGGCGGCGGCTGTAGTCCTCGCCCTCGCCGTGGGTTTCGCTGCATCATTCGGCACTGAACTGAAGCGCCCACACATTGCGGATCCTCGAGAGGCGGAACAGATCAGTGGCGCCCGGGTGCTGACGGTGATCAAGCCACCGGAGATCGTTGTCGAGCGGAGTCGAAGACAAGCGGATGTCGAGGCGCCACCATTGATCGACGTGGTTTCCGAGAGCTACCGAACGCTGTATCTGCATATTGCGTCGGTGGAAGCGAGCGTCCCGATCGTCACCATTACCGGCGACGACCCGGGAATCGTCGCCACCGTTGCGGCGAATCTCGCGGCGTCGGCCGCCTATGAGGCGCGTAGTACTCTGCTCGTCGACGTCGATCCGACCACCTGCAGTGTTGCCAGTGTGCTACGCACGCGGCCCGATCCCGGGTTGTCGGGGATCATTCTTGGCAGCGCTACCTGGCCGGAAGCGATTGTTCCGACCACGATTGGCCGCGACCGTCCGCTGGATGTGCTTCCGAGCGGCACGCGCCGTTCCGGGCTGCCCGAACCAAACGTCGTCGAAGAAGTCAGAAAAGAACTGGCGAGAATGCAGCGCAGGTATGACTTCATTATCATCGCTGCGCCAACCAGCTACGTTCAAAGAAGTGCCAGCAGCATTATACCGGCACCAGACGTAATTCTTTGCGCGCGAATCGCCCATACCACCGTCGGTGGCCTCAAGTCGGCCGTAGATACTCTCCGTGGTGCGGATATGCGCATTCACGGACTGGTGCTGTGGGATGCCGAAATGCCACAGCTCGAGACGCGAGAAGAAATGCTCGGCGCCACCCGCCAATCCGGATCGTTCCAGCCGGAGCTTGCCACCGCGCAGTAACCGGAATGGCCGAAACCATTCCTGATCTACGCGATGTTCCGAAGGCGCGCGCTTACGACGAGCTGAAGGGACACGCTGCCGCGATTCTGGACGGCACGGACGACGACATAACCGCTATGGCGACGATGGCTGCGCTCGTCCATCATGCGTTCGGACATCTCTGGACCGGCTTCTATCGGGTCGCTATTCCCGGCCAGCTCCTGCGCGTCGGGCCATACCAGGGCAGCCTCGGCTGTCTTGAAATCGCGTTCGGACAAGGTGTTTGTGGCAGTGCGGCGTCTGAACGGAAAACGATCGTTGTTCCCGACGTGCGGCAATTTCCCGGACACATCACCTGCGACGCACGATCGCGATCCGAGATCGTCGTACCCGTGTTCGATAAGCGGGCTGATCTAATAGCAGTTCTCGACGTAGATTCCGAGCGGTTGGATGCTTTTGAACCCGCCGATCAGCAGGGGCTCGAAATGCTCGTAGCGTGGTTTGCCGGGACAGCGAAATGACAGCCACCGGCTATTCGGACGTCATAAATCACGCGCTGGCATTCGCGGCGAAGCACCACGATCGCCAGGTGCGAAAGGGAACGAAGCTTCCCTACCTCACGCATCCCGCCAACGTCGCGATCATTCTCACGAGGTACGGCCGCAGCGACGAGGCCGTCGTTGCCGGTATTCTCCACGATGTTATAGAAGATTGTGTGCGGGACGGCTACACGCGCGAGATGCTGGAGCAAAGAATCGGCGACAAGTTCGGGCCGAGGGTTCTGGACACGGTTCTCGCTGTTACTTATCGGCGCCAGGATGACGACGGAGTCGAACTGTCAGGAGAGGAGCGCAAGGCCGATTACCTGCAGCGGCTCCTCAGCGCCAACGAGGACGCGCGCTGGGTCTGCGCTGCCGACAAAATTCACAATGCGTCTTCCATCATCTCGGACTTGAGAAGAACCGTCGACCCCGAGACAGTCTGGGCCCGTTTCAGCGGCGGCAAAGCGGGAACCGCTCGCTGGTATCGCCGGGTGTACGAGCGGCTCGCCGAGGTGGGCTTCAGCGCACCGATAATGAAAGAGCTCGACGAGGTATCGTCGGAGCTCGCCCAACGGGCGGGCTAGCGGGTGGGTTGCTCAACCGCAGGCGCTGCGGCGCCGTAAGTCCTCTCGACGTAATCGTCGAGAATCTGCAAAAATTCGGGCACGATCGTTTCGCCTTTAAGGGTCACCGACAACTTCCCATCGATGTAGACGGGCGCTTTCGGCTCCTCAAAAGTGCCTGGGAGCGAGATTCCGATATTGGCGTGCTTTGACTCCCCTGGGCCGTTAACCACGCAACCCATCACCGCCACTTTCATGTCTACCACCCGGGGATAACGCGCACGCCACGTCGGCATCTGCTCTCGGAGATACGTCTGGATGTCCTCAGCCATATGCTGAAAGAAGGTCGACGTCGTGCGACCGCAACCCGGGCAGGCGGTAACCTGGGGGTTGAAGCTCTGTAACTCCAGCGACTGGAGGATCTGCTGCGCGACCCGGACTTCTTCAGTTCGGTCTCCGCCCGGCCGTGGGGTAAGTGAGACGCGAATCGTATCCCCGATGCCTTCGGTGAGCAGAATCGACAGAGCGGCGGTACTGGCGATGATGCCTTTGGAGCCCAGGCCCGCCTCGGTAAGCCCGAGATGCAGCGGATAATCACAACGGGCGGCCAGCCTGCGATAGACCTCCACCAGGTCCTGCACACCAGAAACCTTTGCAGAAATAATGATGCGATCGTGGCCGAGCCCCATCTCTTCGGCAGTCGCCGCTGAGCGAAGTGCGCTCTGGATCATCGCTTCGATGTAAACTTCCTTCGCGTTCACAGGCTCAGAGGCGCGCGCGTTCTCGTCCATCAGCGTCGTGAGAAGATCCTGGTCCAGAGATCCCCAATTCACTCCGATTCTGACGGGTTTGTGGTTGTCCAGAGCCACCTGGATGATGGTGCGGAAATTCTCGTCCCGCCTTTTCCCACCGACATTGCCCGGATTGATGCGGTACTTCGCCAGAAGTCTCGCGGTATCCGGATACTTGGTCAGCAGCAGATGGCCGTTGTAGTGAAAGTCCCCAATAACGGGAACCGTCACACCCATGTCGGCAAGACGGCTGGTGATCTCCGGAACGGCACGAGCCGCTTCGTCGTTGTTCACCGTCACGCGCACCAGCTGGCTTCCCGCGGTCGCCAGCTGCTCGACCTGGAGCGCCGTAGCCACCGCGTCGGCGGTGTCGGTGTTGGTCATTGACTGCACCACGACGGGATGCGCCGACCCGACAGGGACGTTGCCTACGAAGGCGGTGGCGGTTTTTCTACGGGTGATTGTGGCCAAAGTGTGCTTGCGTCGGGACAAATCGAAAGCTAATTCCGTGGCGCGGGCAGTGCACAGGACTGGCGCACGCTTCCCTTCCCTGTCTTCGCGGAGCTCAGATGGCTGACACCCCAGAAGTATCCGACGCGCCGGCTGCCGCAAACGCTTCCGCGTCGAAACCGAGACACAAAAGCAGGTTGCTGAAGATTCTGTTGACGCTTCTCATTCTCCCGATCGTCGTTGTGGCGCTGTGGATTTGGGTCGCTTTGGGATACACGTACTCCTCCGGCGAGCGTGCCGGATATATCCAGAAGATTTCCAAGAAAGGATGGCTTTGTAAGACGTGGGAAGGCGAGATTGCCATGACGCCTCTTCCTGGAGCAACTCCGCAACTCTTCCCGTTCACGGTGAGAAGCGACTCTATTGCGCACCTGCTCGAGGAGTACGCCGGGAAACAAGTGTCGCTCACATATGAACAGCACGTCGGAATCCCGACTTCGTGCTTCGGCGATACAGAGTATTTCGTCACAAGGGTCCGCAAGGTAGGACCTTAAATCTCTCTATTGTCTGCTCAGCCGGTCCTTGCTATTTTTTCCGCCAGTCGAGCCAGGGTATGGGTAGAGTGCCCGTACGTTTTGGCGTTTTCTCGCGCGAGGTTTTCGAGACTCGCGTAACAGATTGTCGAGGGTCGGGCGTTCTCGCTCCCCAAGACACAAAATTTTCAGGAGTTGGGAATGCGTACGACCGGCAAAGTGAAGTGGTTCAACGATGCGAAGGGCTTTGGATTCATCACACCTGACAACGGGCAGAAAGACTGCTTCGTTCACTACAGCGCGATCTCCGGCTCGGGATTCAAGTCCCTCGCCGAGGGCGATGCGGTGGAGTTCGACATTGTCGAGGGTCAGAAGGGTCCAGCTGCCGAGAACGTGACGAAGGCTGGTTAGGTCACGTCAGCTTCACTGGCACAATCTGGCGGGGCGTCTCAATCGAGGCGCCCCGTTGTGTTTTTGGGTGGCCTGCCACGCCGTGGGAGCGGGGCGACTTCGACGGCGTGCTCGAGGCGTGAGAGCAAACGGTTCCGATGCGACTCCAGGTCGAGATGGATTTGCACACCGCTCGGCGTAGTCGACACGCCGTTCTGGCTGCCCAGTTCTTTCGCAATCCGGATCGCAGCGGTGAACGTCATTTCCAGTTCATGGGTGAGCAACAGAACCAGGTAGAGGCTGAGCAACGCTTCGATGTTCAGACGGCGCGACACCCCTTGCCTGGCCTGCACAACGCCAGTGATCTTGTGATGCGAGAGTGCGTTGTCGACCCACTTCGTCGACACGCCGAGCGCAACTGCAGCGGTTGCAACGGTATACCCGCGAGGCATATATTATCCTAAAAGTAAAGGATAATATATGCAAGCCAGATCCTTGGTCTCCGTTCACATAAGTCTTTCAAGCAGATGAAGCTCGTAACTATTCAACGCAGGATTGTTATATTGGCCGCTACCGTACCCTTCAGCTGGTTTCCAAGACCATGAAAAAGTTAGTCTGCTCCCTCGGTGTCATCGGTCTCGCATTAGCCATGGCGCCAGTGAACGCGTCAGCGCAGAAAAGTTATGCGATAGGGTTTGGTGGTGGCGCGGCAATACCGGTCGGAAAGCTTTCAAATGTCCAGACAACGGGGTACAACGCCCTGATCATACTGGCGATCGGCGTATCGGATTTGCCCTTCGGTGTTCGCTTCGACGGCATGTACAACAACATGTCCAGTACCAAGTCGCCCCCGACCGGGGTGACGAGTGCCAACCTGCGCGTCAGCGCGGCCCTGGCCAACCTAGTATTCGCTTTTCCCGGCACCACAGCCAAGGCATACGTGATCGCAGGCGGTGGAATTTACAACGCGAAGTCGGACGTCCCAGGGGCCAAGTCCCATAGCGATTGGGGATTCAACGGCGGCTTCGGCACGACGTTCGGACTCGGGCCGTTCGCGACATTCTTCGAAAGCCGATATCACAGCGTATCACGCAGTGAGGCAAAGGGCGGAGTGTACCAGTTCGTCCCGATCACCGTCGGCTTCATGTTTTGATGAGAGCAGGAAGGAGCGCATGGCGCTCCTTCCTGCTCGAGACCTACACGACGCGGAGAACGAGTTCGTTTCCGCGTGCGATCTCTGCGGACGGTTTTAGCGCCTCGTGCGCGGCGCGCAATTGCGCGCTCACCGCGGCGGGGCCAGTGCCGCCAGGAACATCTCGTCTCGCCACCGAGCGAGCTGGCTCCAGCCAGTCGAGAACATCATCGCCGAACAGCCCGTGTGCTTTCCTGAACGAGGAGAGCGGAAGACCATCCAGCTCGCAACCCTCGCGCTCACTCTCGCGAATCAGGGAGCCGATCGCAGCATGCGCCTCCCGGAAGCTGGCTCCCTTCTCTACCAGATAGTCTGCAAGGTCGGTGGCCATCATGCTCGTTGAGAGGGCGGCACGCATGCGCTTCTCACTGAAGCGAATTTCCTGGAGCGCACCGGTTACCGCGGGCAGGACGAGAAGCATGGTGTCGACAGCATCGAAAAGTACGCGCTTGTCGTCCTGCAGATCCTTGTTGTAGCCGCTGGGTAATCCTTTGAGCGTGGCGAGCAGAGTGGTGAGATCGCCGATCGCGCGAGCGCCCGTTCCACGCGCGAGCTCGAGCGCGTCGGGATTGCGTTTCTGCGGCATCATGCTGGAGCCGGTCGTAAAAGCGTCTCCGAACTGCACGAATCCAAACTCGCTCGACCCGTAGATGATCAGATCCTCGGCGAGCCGAGAGATATGCGTCGCCATCATCGCCACAACGAACAGAAGCTCCGCGATGAAGTCGCGATCACCAACGGCGTCGATGCTGTTCTGCGACAGGGAAGAGAAGCCGAGGCTCCCCTGAAGAAGCACGCGGGAGATCGGGAAAGCGCATCCGGCGATGGCTCCGGATCCGAGCGGTAAAACCGCAGCCGCCTGCGAAGCCGCGGTGATTCTCGCGCGGTCGCGCTGGAGCGGCCAGAAATGCGACAGCATCCAATGTGCTGCTGATACCGGCTGGGCGCGTTGTAAATGAGTGTAAGCCGGCATCAAAACTTCCTGCAGTCCACCGGCATGATGCAGCATCGCGTGCTGAAGGTTTCTCGCGGCCGCGTCCAGCTTGATGCAGGCATCCATCGACCAGAGACGAGTCGCGGTGGCAACCTGATCGTTGCGACTGCGCCCTGTGTGGAGCTTCGATGCGACGTCACCCACTTCGTCGTGCAGCATACGATCGATGAGTGTGTGCACATCTTCATCCGATGCGAGAAGCGGTGCGCCCGCGCCGATTTTCTGGCCCACGACTTCGAGCCCGCGCTCGATCTTTTTGCTTTCCTCGAGCGTAAGGACCCCAGCTCCCCAGAGGGCTACCGCCCAAGCCTGCGATAGACTGATATCGAACGGCCAGAGACGGAAGTCGACTCCGATCGAGCGGTTAAGAGCCTCCAGAGCAGCAGCGGTCGGAGTAGCGAAGCGACCGCCCCAGAGCTTGTGCGAAGTATGGTCAGACATGACGGTGGCGCGGCTCAAGCTATAGCGAGTGAAGCGGGCTCACGGCTTTCGGTTTTCTTTTCCTCTTCCAGTCGTGCCGCCGCGAGCTCCTGATCGCGAAGGGCGCGAACACGCGCGGAGAGGCCGTACAGCCTGATGAAGCCGGCAGCATCGCTTTGCTGGTACACGTCATCCTCGCCGAACGTGACGAACCGTTCGTCGTACAAGGCGTACTCGCTTTCGCGGCCTACAACCGACGCGGTTCCCTTGAACAGCTTGAGTGTCACCGAACCAGTAACACGCTCCTGGGTCACGTTGACGAATGCATCGTAAGCGTCGCGCTCGGTAGTCCACCATCTGCCCTCGTAAACCAGATCGGCATAACGAGGTGAGATGAGATCCTTCGCCGCGAGCGTGCGACGGTCGAGAACGAGCTGCTCGAGCTCGCTGTGGGCAGAGTAGAGCAGGGTGCCACCCGGGGTTTCGTAGACACCGCGCGACTTCATTCCGACGAGCCGATCCTCGACCAGGTCGATACGACCGATGCCGTGGCGTCCGCCGATTTTATTCAACGTCGCGAGCAGGTCGACTGCATCCAGGTCCTGTCCGTTGACCGAAGCGGGTGTTCCGTTGACGAAGCCTATGATTACTTCTTCCGGCTCGTTCGGTGAGTTTTCCGGCGCAGTCGTGAGCATGAAGAGATCCGCCGGAGGCGCAGCAGACGGCTGCTCGAGAATTCCACCCTCGTGCGAGATGTGCCAGATGTTCCGGTCGCGCGAATAGATCTTGTCCCGCGTCGCCGTGATGGGAATCCGGCGCGACTCAGCGTAGGCGATAGCATCCTCGCGGCTGCGGATATCCCACTCGCGCCACGGCGCGATGATGGGTAGATCAGGGGCGAAAGCGGCATAAGTCAACTCGAAGCGCACCTGGTCGTTGCCCTTTCCGGTGCAACCATGTGCGAGAGCGTCGGCGCCGACCTGACGAGCGATTTCGACCTGGCGACGGGCGATGAGCGGCCGACCCATCGAGGTGCCGAGAAGATACTTACGACCGTAGATGGCGCCGGCGCGGAGGGTGGGCCACACGAACTGCTCCACGAATTCCTGACGCAGATCTTCGACGTAACACTCATCGGCCCCCGATGCGATCGCCTTGGCGCGCACGCCTTCGAGCTCTTCTCCCTGACCGATGTCGGCGGCGACGCAGATCACGCGCGCGCCATACCGCTCCTTGAGCCAGGGAACAATGATCGATGTGTCGAGCCCACCGGAGTAGGCAAGGGCAATGGTACGGATCACGGCCGCCTCAATAAGTATTCAGTATAACTGAATATTTAATCGTTCTGGGCGGCTGAGTCAATCCTCTGTCAGGGTTCTCCGGCCATGCTCCGCAGGCGCCGCGTGGTGCGCTCTCTGGCGGCGACGGAGCGACAGATGATGAGGATGGTGTCATCGCCGCCGACAGTCCCCAGGATGTCGGACCAGCCCTCGCCGTCGAGAGCGGCGGCGATGGGCTGTGCGCCGCCGGGCACGGTGCGGAGCACGATCATTTCGCTGACCCCCTCGATCCTCAGAAAAAGCTGCGGCAGCAAGGTGTCGAGCGCCGCCCGACTCTCTTCTATACTACCGTCGGTGATGGCGTACCTCGCCCCCTCCGGCGTAGGGACGCGGGCCAGGCGCAGCTCACGCAGGTCGCGCGAGAGGGTAGCCTGGGTGACGTCCCACCCGCGCTGAAGGAGAAGCTTCCTCAGATCCTCCTGGCTGCTTACAACCCGGGCGTTGACGATCTCGAGGATCGTGTCATGTCGTTCGCGCTTATTGGCCACGCGTCAGTTTACCACACAGTTGGAGCAGGCGCGAGCGGACGCAGGCGGATCATTGACTGCACCGGAGTGTAATGTTATGCATTCTATATGTATAAAGTTCCGGTCGGGGTCCTGGGTGCCAGCGGGTATGCAGGTCGGGAGCTGTGTGGTCTCATCGCCCAGCATCCGGGGCTGCAGCTCGCCTTTGCATCGGCCAACGAGCAACGGGGGCAGCGCGTGCGGATCGGCAGCAGCGAGGTGACATACGTTGCCGCCGATGATGCGCCGCTCAGCAAAGCAGAGGTCGTTTTCACTGCTTTGCCACACGGAGCCGCCGCGACCTGGGTCGGAAACGCCCGGGCGACCGGTGCGCGGGTGGTGGACCTATCCTCCGACTTCCGGCCCGGCGCTGCAACCGGTGCCAGCGCCTTCACTACTCCGTACGGGCTGACCGAGCTGATGCGCGCCACCATTCCGGGCGCCGAAATCGTGGCGAATCCCGGTTGCTATCCGACCGCGGTGCTGATCGCGATCGCTCCGCTCATCACTGAAGGCTGGATTGTGCCGGGCGCTACTATAAACGTGAGCGCCGCCAGCGGGGTCACCGGGGCAGGGTACTCCCCGCGCCCCGACCTGCTCTTCGCCGAGGTCGCCGAGGATTTCCGGGCATACTCGGTGGGTAATGAGCATCGGCACCTCGCCGAGATGCGCGCGGTGATCGCTAAGCTGGGTGGGGACAATGACATTCTCTTCACTCCACACCTGTTGCCGGTCGCGCGCGGCATCCTGGCGACGATAACCGTGCCCGTCAAGGAATACGTGGAGAACCCAGCGGCGTTGTGGCGGGACTCTTATGATGGGGAGCCGTTCATCGAGATCGCTGACCAGCCTCCGTCGTTGAAGGATGTCGTGCGGCGCAACGTCGTCCGACTCAGCGTCGCCAAAGCCGCCAACATGCGTCAGCCGACACTGATCATCATCTCTGCAATCGATAATCTGGTGAAGGGCGCAGCGGGGCAGGCTCTGCAGAACGCCAATGTTCTCCTGGGATTGGAAGAGCAAACAGGGCTGCCGGCATAATGCGAGTCGTAAAAATCGGGGGTCGGCCACAGGCCGATCCACAGCTTCCGAGCATCATCAGCGACGCCTGGCACCGCTCGCCTGGCTCACTGTGCATCGTCCACGGTGGCGGCGACGAGATGTCGGCGATGCAAAGAGCATTGGGAAAGCAGCCGGTCTTCATAGGTGGGCGCCGCGTGACGTCCGAGGGAGACATCGAGCTTCTGCGCATGGTGCTTTCCGGCGTGGTCAACAAGCGCCTCGTAAGCGCTTTCACCGCTGTCGGTCTCCCGGCGCTTGGCCTTTCCGGTGAAGATGGTGAACTCATCGGTGCACAGGCAATTGATAAAGCCAGCCTGGGTTTTGCGGGACGGCCCGCGAGAATCAACTCACACCTGCTGCGATTCGTCCTCAACGCCGGATATATGCCCGTGATCTCTCCGGTCGGGTGTGACGTAAAGAATCCGAAAGGTGGAGCGCTGAACGTGAACGGCGACGATGCCGCCGCTGCCATCGCGGTCGCGCTCGGGGCAGACGAGCTTCTTCTCGTGTCGGACGTAGAAGGGGTGCGCGGCGCCGACGGTGCGCCTTACCAAAGCCTGAGCGTAGAATCGGCGCGCGACCTGATCGCCAGCGGAGTTGCTACCGGTGGAATGGCAGCAAAAATAGAATCCGCCCACGAGGCGCTTGGCCGCGGCGTCGGCTCGGTTCGGATCTGCGATTTACGCGGGCTTCATGATGAGCAGAGCGGCACCTTCATAACCATTTCACAGAGCGTTGCCATATGACCGCTGTCATCCTGCCGGTCGAAGAAACCACATCTGCGGGCGAAATTTCGTCGCTGCTCTCCACCTACAAGCGGGCGCCCATGCAGCTCGTTCGTGGCGAAGGAGTCGAGGTGATAGACGCGGAAGGCAAGCGATATCTCGACTTCGCCAGCGGGATCGCCGTCAACGCACTGGGTTACGCTGACGCCGGCATCGCGGCGGCCATCAGTGACGCTCTGAGCAACGGACTGATCCACACATCGAATCTTTATCAGACGTCCGCCGGCGAACGGCTAGCCGCCAAGCTCGTCGACCGTTCGTTCGCGTCCAAGGTCTTCTTCTGCAACTCGGGCGCTGAGGCCAATGAAGGCGCGTTCAAGTTTGCCCGGCGCTGGGCTCGCCAAGTCGGCACGGACGCCAAGGTGGA
>DATBXT010000047.1:0-2000 GCA_036514115.1 Gemmatimonadaceae bacterium | reverse complement strand
CGCAGGATACCATGAGACCACCTTGTTTTAGTCACGAAAAATCATATACTTAGCGCCATTCAAGCCCATGTTGGGCCGACTTGCACTTCTGTGATGTCCAGACCCGTCAGCACTGCCCGCCGCTGACCGGAGCCCTCAATGATCGATAGAGAAAAATCAGCCGTCGCCACCGCCACAACTACAGTCCCGACGCCAGCCCCTTCCGCCGCCGGCGCGACTGCGACTGCGACCGGCGCTCCAGTCCCGCCGCGACGAAGCCCCGGCCACCGCGGCGCCGATGTAAAAGATACGGTCGCCGAGATGGCGGCGAAGGCGCACGAGATCAGCCTCGAGGCCGGAAGCAAAATGGCCGCGGCGATGAAGGATGTGATTGGTGCCGCTGCTGGCCTCACAGGACTCGTTTTGGAAAGCGCGCGCGACCTCCTTCAGTACATGGTTCGCCGCGGACAGATGACCCAGGAAGAAGCTGACAAGCTGATGCGCGAAGTCGAGGCTTCACACGCCAAGCGGAAGCCGTCATCGCCGCCACCAGCGGCGCCTTTGCCTTCCAGAGCTCCGATGCCGGCAGCGGCGCCAGCCACTAACCACGCTCCTCCAGTCCGGCACACGCCGGCCCAGGCTGCCGCTCCTGTCAGACATGCCGCGCCGAAGCCGCACGAGCCGGCGAAGAAGCCGGCCGCGAAGAAGCCGACCATGAAGCCGGCGGCGAAGAAGCATCCGGTGAAAGCGGCCGCGAAACCCAAGCCGAAAGTCTCGGGCAAGACAGCGAAAAGAAGGTAGTCTGTGGCGATAACGCGTGGCGATGCGATCGCGCTCGCCCGCGCCCTTGTAAAAATCGATTCGAGAAATCCAACACTCGTTCCCGAGTCTCCCGGCGAAGGCGAGTGCGCGCGCTTTCTCGCCGACGTCCTCGACGATTGGGGATTTTCAGTGGAGTTGATCGAGAGCGTTGCGGGACGCCCCAATCTCGTGGCGCGATTGGGTTCTCCAGGCGCGCCGACGCTCATGCTGAACGGCCACCTCGACGTAGTCGGAGTAGAGGGGATGGTGCACGAGCCATTCAGCGCCGAGCTACGCGATGACCGCATTTATGGACGTGGGTCCGCGGACATGAAGGCAGGAATCGCCGCCATGTGTGCCGCTGCGCTGGCAGCCGATGGAAGCGTCGACGCGCAAGTGCTCCTTACTGCCGTAGTGGATGAAGAGTACGACAGCATCGGTACCCGCGCCCTTCTGAATGAAGGAATTCGAGCGGACGCTGCTGTGATAACTGAGCCGACCCGGCTGGCGGTCTGCCCCGCACATCGCGGCTTTGTGTGGATGGAAGTGCGCTTCAGGGGGCGAGCTGCCCACGGCAGCCGCTACGACCTCGGCGTTGACGCAATTTCCCACGCCGCGCTGGTCCTCGCTGAGTTGGATAGAATCGAACGGAGACGCGAGTCGGGGCTGCGACATCCTCTGCTGGGTCGGGGATCGCTGCACGCCTCGACCATACGCGGCGGAGTGGGCATGTCGACCTACCCGGAAGAATGCGTTCTAGCCATCGAGCGCCGTACCCTCCCGGGTGAATCGACGGAATTAGCCATTCGGGAAATCAACGACGCGTGCGCCGCGGTCCAGGCCAACAACCCACACCTCGACGCCAGAGTTACATTGACTACTGCGCAGCTTCCAAGCGACGTGCCGGCCGATGCGCCGATCGTCGAACTGTTGCGGGGTGCATTGCAGTCGGAGGGCGTTCCCGTTCGTGTCGAAGGCCTGTCAGCGTGGACGGATGCCGCGCTACTGAACGAGGCAGGCATTCCGACGGTTTGCTTCGGCCCCGGCGATATTGCCCTCGCTCACGCCGCGGAGGAATTCGTGCCCGTTGGGGAGATCGAAACAGCGCAGCGTGTGCTGACTGCGCTCGTTAAAGAGTGGTGCAAGAATCAAAACGGTAGATCCAGATGACCGAGTGGACCCACAAGCAATACGACGCTCTCGAGCGTGCGATCATGAAC
>DATBXT010000046.1:0-3331 GCA_036514115.1 Gemmatimonadaceae bacterium | reverse complement strand
TGCGTTCTCGGTGCTTTGGGGCACCCTCTTCCCGATCATCAGCGAAGCGGTTCGCGGAAACAAGATCACCGTTGGGCCTCCATTCTTTAACACGGTGAACATCCCGCTCGGTCTTCTACTGCTGCTGTTGACCGGCATTGGCCCGTTGATCGCGTGGCGGCGCGCATCGGTCGCGAACCTCAAGAGACAGTTTCTCATCCCGACCGCCACGGCTGCGACGATCGGCATTCTCTTCTTCACTCTGGGTGTGCACGATCTTGCCGCCCTGCTCTCTTATTCCTTTGGGGCGCTGGTGATGGCGACCATCGTTCAGGAATTCTGGAAAGGCGTAAACGCCAGGCACCGGATGTACGGGGAGTCGCGCGTCGTCGCTCTGCCACGCCTCGTCGCGCGCAATCGGCGCCGCTACGGCGGCTACATCGTGCATGCTGGAGTGGTCGTCGTCTTTGCCGCGTTCGCTGGACTCGCCTTCAAGCGTGAGTTCGATCTCACCCTGAACGCGGGCGACGCGAAAACTGTGAGCGACGCATGGGGCCACAAGTGGACTTTTCTCAGCCAGGGGATCTCACGTTACACCATTCTGAACCGTGAGGTCACCGCCATCGCGCTCGACGTAACTCGCGACGGAAAACCGGCGGGCGTCATCACCAGCGAGAAACGGCAGCACGTCGATTCGCGCGGCGCGCCGACCTTCGAGCCGTCGACTGAAGTCGGTATCCAGGGATCGTTCAAACAGGATGTCTACGTCGTGCTGGCCGGCGTTCGAGGGCAGGACGACGCCGAGATCCGGGTGACGTTCAATCCGCTGGTGCGGTGGGTCTGGCTCGGCGGAGCCCTGATGGCACTCGGCGGGCTCGTCGTGATGTGGCCCGCCGCGGAGAGGAAAAGAGTACCAGCTGGATACGCCGCGGTGTTGAAGCCGAGGCCGGTTGGAGAATTGGTCGGTGCTTAGCAGAAGGGAATTCCTGCTGGCCGTGCCCGCACTCGGACTCACGGCCGCCGCGCTGCCGAAGAGCGTGCTCCGCGCACAGGCAGTACAGACTTTCAACGGACCCATGGCCGATGCAAACGACGTCTATCGACCGGTGACGTTGCCGCCAAAGGCGAACGCGAGCGCGTCGATGACCGACGCGCAGCGGGATGATCTGGAGCACAAGATCCATTGTCAGTGCGGCTGCAACCTCGACGTCTATACCTGCCGTACCACCGACTTTGCCTGCAGCGTGTCACCGGCCATGCACGCCGATGTGATGGGACTCGTCTCAGGTGGTCATTCAGCGGAGGAAATCCTCGCCGCGTTCAAAGCTGTCTATGGCGAGAAAGTTCTGATGGCACCGGGAAAATCGGGATTCAACCTCGTTGGCTATACGATGCCATTCGTCGCCCTCGGCGCAGGCGCGGTTGTCGTCAGCGCGCTGCTTAAGAGATGGAAGTCAAGGACGCCCGGCACTGCTGCGGTTCCCGTGAGCCACATTGACGCCACCGACAGCGAGCTCGCCGCGCTGGACGCCGCGGTGAGACGGGACGCTTGATCGCGCTGCTGGTGGGAACGGCGCTCGCCGTCGCGTCACTCCTCTACGTCCTTTTTCCGCTTCTCCGCACCGAAGTCGCACCGATTTCGGTTGCGACTCGCACAAACATGCGAGCGCAAAGTCCGGCTGTGGAAAGTTTGCGCGAGCTGGAGTTCGATCGCGAAACGGGCAAGATCTCCGACGCCGATTACGCGCCGCTCAAGGCGCGATACACTGAACAAGCTCTCGCGGTAATCCGGGCGGGAAACGTTCCGATTTGTGAGGTCTGTGGCCCGAGGGCCCAGCTCGATGCCGAGTTCTGCTCGAACTGCGGCGCGCCTGTAATCCGCTAGGATATTTGGGCTTACACCCCTGCCGAGACCCCAAAAAGGTCACTTTTCTATCATTTAGGGTCACTTTTCTATCACTTGGGCCTGTACTCGACCTTGACTGAAGGGTCAGGGAAATCCACTATGTGGCTAGAAGGCCGAGTCTCCTGTTTCCCTACTACCGCACAATGTCCCGACAACCCGCGACAATCCAGGATTGGAAGGACTTTCCATGTCCACAGTTGTACGGTTTTCGCATTAGGAAGACTCTCATGGTGACACGCAGAGGAGGGCGGTAATGGCGGTTCGCGACTTCGTCGACGAGAAGGGATTGAAGTGGAGGGTGTGGCCCGTCCTCCGTTCGTCGATCCATCCGAAAACTGCCGCTGAGGATTACCTCGGAGACTACGGCGAAGGATGGCTTTGCTTCGAGTCGCAACAGGAGCGGCGGCGCCTGGCGCGCTATCCCGACGATTGGGATGCCATGACAGAGGCAGACCTTTGCAAGCTTTTGAGCAAGGCCGCGCTGGTACCGGTCCGCAACCGGCAGACACCTCCCAAGTCTGGCGACTCGATCAGTCGCTAAGTAAGGTTGCCACGGCTGATTGCCGGGCAACCCTCAGCATTATAGTTGAGTCAAAAGTATTAGTGGTGGATCGCAGAACCGCGATCGCACCCGTTGAACCCATCTTCATCCTACATGCGTCTCAGTTCATTGGCTCGCGCGATCATCGTCGCAATCCTGACGTCGGTCGCCGTCCATCCGCTTTCCGCGCAGCAGCTTGACGTCATCCGAGGCCAGGTCCTCGGACCGGACGGCAAGCCGCTCGACGACGCTAAGGTCACCGCGACATCGCTGTCGGGCAACGTCAACCGCACAGCGCGGACGGACAAGAACGGCCGCTACACCATCACATTTCCCGGTGGCGAGGGCGACTACTTCGTCGAGTTCTCGGCGCTCGGTTACGCCGCGCGCCGGTTCGAGGTGAAACGCACGGCGGATCAGGAGATCCTTGTCGCCGATGCCAAGCTGCTGCGCGCGGCCGGCGAGCTGGAAACGGTGAAGGTGACCGCGCAGCGCGATAAACCGCAGCGGAACGATCAAACGCCCGACATCAGCGGCAGCGAGCGCCCGATCGACAACACCGTCATACCAGCGGACCAGCAGGGCGACATCGCGGCGATGGCAGCCTCGCTTCCGGGGGTGACGCTGGTGCCGGGCCAGGACGGAGATCCTTCCGGATTTTCCGTTCTCGGTTTGTCCCCCGACCAGAACAACACCACCCTGAACGGTTTGAACGCCGGCGTCTCCAATCTCCCGCGCGACGCGAACGTCAACACCTCATTGGTTACGACTCCCTACGACGTCTCTCGGGGAGGATTCAGCGGCGCTTAGTTCCAGATCCGCGGACGTCCCGGCTCGAACTTCATCACCCGCACGATGAGTCTCAACATCGACGCGCCACAGCTGCAGTGGACGGATCCCGCGGG
>DATBXT010000045.1:0-3195 GCA_036514115.1 Gemmatimonadaceae bacterium | reverse complement strand
GCGAAATTCAGGCTCGCGGACGTCGCTCGCTTATGCTTCCGGCCGACGTGTCAGACGATCGCTCGATCCGGGAACTCACCGACAGCGTGATCGAGCGGTTCGGAAAGATCGACATCCTGGTCAACGCAGCAGGCATCACCGTCAGGCGGCCGACTGCGGACGTTAGCGATGCGGAGTGGAATCGGATAATCGACACGAATCTCACGGGCATGCTGCGGTCGTGTCGAGCGATTGGCCCTCACATGATCGAGCGTGGTTACGGCCGAATCATCAACATCGGCTCGCTGACGTCAGTGGTCGCACTCCAGGAGGTCACCGCCTACGGTGTCAGCAAGGCCGGAGTCGCGGCGCTTACCAAATCGCTGGCTGTGGAATGGGCGCCGCACGGCGTGTGCGTCAACGCGATTTTGCCCGGCGTCTTTCGCACCGCGCTCAACGAAGGTCTGCTCGACGGAACCGAGCGGGGCCGCGAGCTCCTTATGCGCACTCCAATGCGACGATTTGGACTTCCGGATGAGCTTGTTGGGGCGGCCGTGTTCCTCGCGTCGGAGGCGGCCAGTTTCGTGACTGGTCACCTACTGGCCGTGGACGGCGGCTTCCTCGCCAGCGGCGTAAATCAGTAAGAAAAAAGATATTCACACTATTCTGTTTTCGCTCTCTCAGCGGCCTTCTGTTTGCAAATAGGAAGCTTCGCTCAGATACACTTTCTGGGCAGCCACCCAAGCATTGCAGGAGTATCCCATGATCGGAACCAAAACGCTCAAAGGCATTGCGCTGGCGTCCGCGCTGGCCCTCGGCTCGGCATGTGCCGGAGTCAAGAAGACCACCACAGACATCAATCCGGCAATGAACCGGGCTCCGACGTGCGCAAACGCGATCGCGGTATTCAACTCACGCGCCGATGTCCCGAACGACTACTATGAGCTGGCGTGGGTCGAGGCGTCCGGCAACTCCGTCTGGACCACCGACAACCAGCTTCAGACCCAGATCCGCAACGGTGCCGCCAAAGTCGGCGCCAACGCAGTGATCGTCAATCCGGTCGAGCAGTCCAAGTCGACGGTGAAGGTCCTCGGCGAGGCAGTCGGAGCAAAATCCGCGACCCAGAAGGCAAGCGCCCTGGCGATCTACATCCCCAGCGACGCCGCCCGGGTAACCACCGCCTGCGGCACCTGATCATCTGATTTTCAGGCGGGTTGAAATCGGGCCGGCGAGTGTTATTTCGCCGGCCCTCGCGTTAAAGGGCTCAAACCGGTTGCGGGGCGGTGGTCGCGATGAAAATCATTGCGCTAGACGTGAAAGGGTGAGAGAATGCGACGCAACTTGACGCTCCATTCCTCCGTGTTCCGGCCCCTGAAGCCGCTCGGCAACTTCCTGAGTCGCCTCCTCGGGAAGCCAGGCTCCCCACAACCAGCAGGCCCCGCATCCGTCGCCAGGATGGCGCCGATTGGTCGCGCGCTCGGCTCGGCGGCGGGTGCAGACTCTGAGCGGCGGCTCTCGTTCATGCTGGAGTCCGTTCCGGTCAACCTTTGGTCGACCGATGCGCATCTCAACATCACTTTCTCACAGGGCGCCGGCCTCCACCTGATCGGAACTCGCGCCAACGAGCAGGTCGGGATGACGCTCTACGAAGTTCTCAAGACCCGCGATCCGCGGTTCACTCCGCTCGCCGCGCACCTTCGCGCGTTGCAAGGAGAGCTCGTTCGCTACGAGACCAACTGGCGAGGACGCTCTTTCGAGACGCGCGTCGAGCCACTGCGTGGCGCCGACGGCAAGATCTCCGGCACCGTCGGCATAGCGATCGATGTCACCGACCGAAAGAGCCTCTACGATGCGCTGCAGACCCAGAACGTCTACTTCGCAACGCTCTTCGAGAACGCGCCCGAGGCAATTGCGATTCTCGACGAGTACGATCAGATCATTCGGATCAACGGTCAGTTCACGTCGATGTTCGGCTACACCGAGGAGGAGTCGGTTGGCCGGAACATCAACGACCTGATTGTGCCGAGTGAACTGGTTGCGCAGGGCGTAGAGCTCACCGCGCGAGTCGCGTCCGGCGAGAAATTGAGAATCGAAGCCCTACGACGTCACAAGGATGGACACACGGTGTGGGTTGCCATCGCGGCTACGCCATTCGGTGTCGCCGACCAGCCAGGCCGCGTTTACGCGATGTACCACGACATATCCGCGCAGAAGCGCGCGGAAGACGAGCTCAAGGCACTGCTCTGGGCCGACGAGCTCACCGGACTTCCCAACCGTCGCGCGTTCATCGCGCTGTCGGACCAGGCGCTAAAGCTGGCGATGCGGCTCGAGCACGACGTCCTCATGATCTTCATCGATGTCGATCATCTGAAATACATCAACGACACCTTCGGTCACCTCGCCGGCGATCGGGCGCTGATCGATACCGCGCGCGTCCTTCGCGAGAGCTGCCGTGAGGCCGACATCATCGCGCGCCTCGGTGGCGACGAATTCGTCGCACTGATGATGGTCGATTCCGACCAGACCGCGGAGCTCGTTTGCGAGCGAATCAGGGCCCGGGTAGCGCAGCACAACGAAGAAGTCGATCGCGAATACGATCTCTCGCTGAGCGTTGGAGCTACGCGGTCAAAGGCCGAGGGAACGGTGTTGGCCGATCTGCTCGCTCAGGCGGACATGGCGCTATACGAGCGGAAGAGAGGGCGCGCCACGCCCGCTCATGCGCTCTCTCGATAGTATTCGGCGAGACACCAGGTCACCATTTCGGCCAAAAGCGCCTCGGTCCGGGCGCTGGGTCGGAAGCGTCCCGCAATTTCCTTCCCGAGGCCGTGCGCTGCTCGCACCACCCCGTCGCCGGTCTCACCGTTCGCCTTGAGCACGGAGACAAACGTGCACACGGCATTTTGCAGTTCTTCCTTGTTGTAAACGCCGGCGGAAAAAACTTTCGTCAGCGCTTTTGCCAGGTTGATATGCGCTTTACCGACCGGGTCGGGCGCCGCCCTTTTCTTTCCGCTCGTGCGGCTTCCCTCTTTTTTGTCGGGGCGACCCGTCATGCGTTGAACGTAGACCGGTGCAAATGCGTGTCAAGTAAGATTGACGTCACGCCGCCGGTCGAACCACGGCGCAGGCGATTCGCCCTCCGCTGTTGCCCGATGGATTCGTAACCTGGTCGTCGGCGCCTGCGTGAATCACAAGCGAGCTGCCATCCGGATCGAGAAG
>DATBXT010000044.1:0-7110 GCA_036514115.1 Gemmatimonadaceae bacterium | reverse complement strand
CATCGTTTCTCCCAAGGTCCACCAGCATGACGTGCTCGGCCCGCTCCTTCTCGTCGGCCAGCAAATCCGCGGAAAGACGCTCATCATCAGCGGGCGTCTTGCCGCGCGGCCGAGTACCGGCGATCGGCCTCAGAGTGATTCGATTGTCCGACACTCGCACCAGAAGCTCGGGCGAGCTGCCAACGATTTCCATTCCGTCCAGCACGAGATGGTACATGTACGGCGACGGATTTATAGCACGGAGCGCGCGATAAAGGTCACTCGGCTCGAAATCGAGGGGCACGTCGATCCGGCGCGACAGCAGCGTCTGGAAGCAGTCACCCGCGCTGATGTAGTCCTTGATACGATCGACGTGAGCCATGAAATCCGCGCGTTCGTAGCTCGAATGTCCCTCGGCTGGCGCCGCATGAAGATCCGGCGCCATCGCCTCGAGCGCCGAGGGCTTGCGCAGCCTCGTCAGGATATCATCGAGCTCGGTGATTGCCTCGTCGTACAGTTCTCTCAGCTGCGAGGCCCCCGCCCGCTCCGGGATAGGTACGGAGATCACTGCGCGTGCGCTGCTGCGCAGGTTGTCCAGAATCACCAGCGAGCGGGTGAACACAAACAACGCGTCAGGAGTCTCCAGTCCTCCAGCGGGCCGATGCGGAAGTTTCTCGATCAGCCGGACGATGTCATAGCTGAAGTAGCCAATGGCCCCGCCCCAGAACTGCCCGAGCTCAGGAACCGCCGCGGGCTGGGCGGCAGCGATCAATGCGCCGAGGTCCGTGAGCGGATCGTCAGGCTTCCGCTTGTTATGCCATCCGCTGTCGGAGCTCCAGTCCTCGACGAAACCGTTCGACAGCCTCCATGCTGAGCGTGGCTCGGCGCCGAGGTAGGTGTAGCGCGACCACGTTTCTCCGCCGGCGGGAGCGGACTCGAGGAGAAAAGCAAAAGGTCCGCGTCTGACTTTTGCGAAAGCAGACACTGGCGTGTCCGTATCGAGCAGGCAGTCCTTCCACACCGGGACCAGTGTTGCGGTTGCGGCGCGGCGGCTGAATTCCTCAAAGCTCATTCGGCACTCTGTTCTCCACGGTGGACCGCTGCTCCGCTGCGATGGGGCACCAACTATTTTCCCTCCATGAGATTATCGCGTTCCCCCGCGGCTCGCGCTACGATTTCGTTCCTCACACTGATTTTCGCGTCCGGCAAGGCTGACGCGCAGCAGATATGGAACGACGCGCGCTCCACCGCGCTCGTGGAGCGGGCAACAGAGCGCAGAGCCAGTCAGATCGCCGACACCGCGCTCGTCGATTACAAGGCTACGGCGCACGGCTACGTGACGTTCCTCGCGCAATTTGGGGAAGGCTTTCCCGAGCCGCCAAAAATCGTGAAGGCGGACGAGCTGGGTCTGGAAGTCTACTGGCGTGCGCCCGATCTGAGCAAGCAGCGCATCATGGGGCGTCGCGACACACTTCTCCTGCCTACGGACATCAACTATCACCGCGATCACCTCGGCATCGTTCAGAATAATTTCAGGAACATCATCCGTCTCGGCGAAGGCGACGAGGTAAAGGACGTTCCGCATCCGCTGTCAGCGGCCGGACTGCAGGCGTACGACTTTGCAATCAGAGACTCGCTCCAGATCCGACTGGGCGATCGCACCCTCGACGTTTACGAAGTTCGCGTGCGCCCGAAGGACGATCGTCAGCCCCGCGCGGTTGGCGCGGTTTACATCGACCGTGAATCGGGTGAAGTCGTGCGCATGGCATTCAGCTTCACCCGCGCGGCGCTCATCGACAAGGAGCTCGAGGACGTGTCGGTGGTGCTGGAGAACGCTCTCATCGAAGGCCGATTCTGGCTGCCGCGCCGCCAGGAAATCGAAATTCGCCGCACTGGATCCTGGCTCGACTATCCAGCGCGGGGCATCATCCGCGGCCGATGGGAGATCTGCTGCTATGAAGTGAATGTTCCCCTGGATCCCGGATTGTTCACTGGGCCGGAGATCGTCATGGCTCCAGCCGCAGAGCGGCAGGCGAATCCATTTCCCTTCTCTGGACGCGTTCTGGACTCGTTGCCGCCTGATGTGCGCGCTGTGACAGATGCAGATGTCAGGAAAGTTCAGGACGAGGCGCGCGCGCTTGTACGCGAAGCGGCGCTGGCGCGCACACGAAGCTTTGCGCTCTCTGCACGCCACGTCTCTGACATCGTCCGTTTCAATCGTGTCGAAGGGCTCGCGTTGGGCACCGGCTTTCTCCAGCGAATCGGCGGTGGACTCTCCGTTGCTGCGTCAGGGCGCTTCGGGTTCAGTGATGAGGAGCTGAAAGGTCGTGGCGCGCTCGAGTACACCACTGGAGCCGGGTCTCGGCTCGCTCTGGCGGCGGAGCGGCAATATCGCGACGCGAGCGATGAGCAGGAGACGTCCCTGGTTCGGAATACGCTGGCCGCACAGGAATTCGGCAGCGACTACACAGATCCTTACGACATAAACTCAGTGTCTCTGAGCGGCTCGCTGGCCCGGCTCGGCTGGCGACCGTCGTTCGAGATCGCCTGGGAACAGCACGATTCACTCGCAGTCAATGCCGAGCCGGCGAACGGACAGTTCGAGCCGACGATTCCCGCTCAGCCTCTGCATGAGATCAGATTCACGCTGGGTCTCGACCGAGCAACGAGTCTCACCTTTGGCGGTTATGAGCTCGGAGCCAAGCTGTCCGCGAGCGGTATATGGCGGCAAAGTTGGTCGCCTGGCATACGCGGCTCGTTCTTTCGCCCGACGGCAATAGTCGATCTTCAGAAACCCTTCGGCTCGAGCAGGATTCTTCTGCACACGGTTGCAGCCGGCTTGTTCGGCGGCAGCGACACCATCCCCGCGCAGCATCTCGTGTACTTTGGCGGTCCGACAACCGGTCCAGGCTATGACTTCCATGAATTCGTTGGACGAGGCGGACTAAGTCAGCGCATCGAGTACCGTTTCCTCGCCCCGTTTCTTCCGATCCCCCTCGGAAGATTTGGGAAAGCGCCCGCGACAATCACCCTCGCGCCCTTCGCCAACGCCGTCTGGATCGACCGCTCACCCGCGTTCAAGGCGGCGCGGCAGGGCTGGTATCCATCGCTGGGCCTCGGCGCGCTCACCGTTTTCGACGTTCTTCGTCTCGACGTCGCCCGCGGGCTCCGCGATGGACGTTGGACCTTCGGCGTCGATATCGGACGCGACTTCTGGAGTGTGCTCTAGCTACAGCGACTTCAGGTATTCGACAATGTCGGCTTTCTGCTGCGTGGTCAGGTTGAGAGCGAATGCGGTGTTGTAGCGTTCGACGACATCAGCGAGCGTAGCGGAGCTTCCGTCGTGGAAGTACGGCGGATGCTGCCAGAGACCCCTGAGTGGAGTCGTACGCCACTGCTTGGTGGCAGATCTGAGGGCGTACGTGGGGTCGGTAGGAATCTCACTGGTTGAGTGCAGCCGGATATTGGCGTCGGTGAACAGGTTTCCCACGTGGCACGTCGCGCACTTCGCTGCTCCGGCGAAGAGGACCTGGCCACGCGCCGCGGCGGTGGCATCGAACGAGCCCGACGGCGGCGGCGGTGCCTGCAGACTCAGCTCGTATGCCTGCAGACGATCCAGCAGCGGCGCTACGAGGTCGGGCGACTGTTTGACTTCAATCCCCAGGCGCGGCTCCGAGAAGTTTCCCTGACCGTGCATTTGGGTCACCGCCACATATCTGTTCCAGTACTTCACCTCGGCGCCGTCGGCGGTGAAAGTCTCACCGTGAATGCCCGCGAGCCCGTACGCTGGAGGTATGACTGTCGGGTCGTTCTTTCCATCGAAATTGAACCGCGCGTCATACTTACCCGGTCCCCAGGAGTTGTAGACTGCCTTTTGCGCGGCGGTCAGCGCTGGTGACAGCGCTATAATTGCTCCCGGGTTGAGCTGTCTGTTCGGCCAACCATCGAGCCGCGATCCGATACCCGCTGTTATGCGATTATCGACTGTCGAGTGGCACAGCGCGCAGGTGATCCCGAGACGGGTGACGTTGTTGTTCGCGTCGACAGTCGCCCGAATTCCCACCACCGCGCCCAGCTTCAGCAGTGTGACGGTAGTCGCCGGGCTGTGCATGTCCACTTGCCCGGCCTGAATCGCCTGGAGCACTTCCGGCGGCAAAGTATCCGCGTCGACCTTCAGTCCGACGGATAAAGCGGTAGTTGGATCCACGGCCGATTGCACGACCGTGTTCATGTGCAAAGTATCTGTCCAGAATTTCTCGTCGCCGAATGTATTGAACCGGAAGATGTCCTTCCCCGCCGAGACGTCCGCGGCAGAAGGGCCACTCGGCCCGTCGTTACAAGAGCTCAGCACGACCGCTCCGACAACAAGTGCGAAGCCGATAGCGTTCAGCTGGTTTATTCTGGCGCATACTGCGGCGATGAATCGCGGGAGGGAGGAGAGCATAGAGACAGCCTCAGTGACGGACTGTCTGCGTACGCAGCATGTCGCGTTCCGCATGCCGAGTGATTCATCAAATGAACCTTGGACATTTAACGTATCCACGGCGAACTACATCTCCCTCGCGGTGAATGCTTCGTGTGTGCGCGCTTGGGCTCGCGACGCGCGGCGATTTTGCCCGAAGAGTTTCGGATACGGAAAGGCCCCGACCTGATAGCATCTTCGCAGCATGACGCAGATCGCGGTCCCACCGCCTCCTGATTTCTGGATCATGCCCGCGCTGGCGGATGTGTTTGGACGGGAAGCGCTCGATTCGCTCGATGGTAGCGCTGACGGGAGTCTTTGGAAACGCGCCGTGGACGCTGGTCTCGCCAGCGACTCTGCGATCCTCGAAGCTCTGGCAGCTCGCACACACGTCGGCATTGCGAATGGCCTTCTCGTTAGCTCACAGGCATTGGAGCTTGTTCCCGAGCGTCTGGCGCGTCGCTTTGCGGTTCTGCCGCTGACGGCGTCCGACACGATCCTCGAGATCGCTACCTCGAATCCTTACGACCTCGACTGCGAGCAGGTGCTCGCCTTCGCGTCAGGCCGCTCGGTGCGGATGCTGCTCGCCGCTCCCGACAAGATCCTCGACCGGATCGAGGAGGTTTACGCTCCGGTGGACCGCGTGAACAAGCTCATCGAGCGTCCGGGCCGTGGCGCGGTTCAATCGATCGTCGAGAAGGCGGAAGATGCCGAGCGGCAGCTCGACGAGAAGGAAGCGGAGCGTCCCGTCATCAAGCTGGTTGACCACATCGTTGCCGAGGGGATCGCGGCCGGCGCCAGCGACATCCACCTCGAGGCTGGCGAGACGGGAATCGCCGTCAGGTATCGCATCGACGGTATGCTCAAGGACGCGATGCTGCTTCCCAAGCCGGTCGGTGTTCCGCTGGTCTCCCGGATCAAAATCATGTCGCAGATGGACATCGCCGACCGGTTGCGCCCGCAGGGAGGACGCGCGCGCGTATCGATCAACGGCGCGCGGGTCGACCTGCGCGTATCCACCTTGCCGGCTTCGCACGGGGAGAAGGTCGTAATCAGGATTCTCGATTCGCGAGCGGCGCTCCGATCTGTTGAATCGCTTGGACTCGACCCTGTCGACGGACCGCGGATGCAGAAGCTGCTCGATGTGCGCGAGGGATTGATTCTCGTCACCGGTCCGACGGGTTCCGGCAAGACGACGACGTTGTACGCCGCCCTTCGCCTCCTGCTGCACCGCGGCGTCAACATCATCACCGTAGAAGATCCTGTCGAGTACAGAATTCCCGGAATAGTCCAGGTGCAGATCCACGAGAAGGCGGGCCTCACTTTCGCTTCCGCGCTCCGCTCGGTGCTGCGTCAAGACCCCGATGTCGTACTCATAGGCGAGATTCGGGACCGCGAGACGGCGGCCATCGCCATCCAGGCATCCCTCACCGGGCATCTTGTCTTCGCGACGCTCCACACCAACGACGCCTGCAGCTCGATCATCCGACTCACCGACCTGGGCGTGGACGCGGGCAAACTCGCCGGCGCGCTAAAGGGAGTGGTCGCGCAGAGACTGATTCGACGACTCTGCCGCTCGTGCCGACTCGTCGCCAATGCCGGAGTTCCGAGACGACTCCTCGGCACCGTGCCCTCCGATGCGATGATCTACATCCCGGTCGGATGCGTCGACTGTTCACTCACCGGCTACTCGGGACGCATCGCCGTTACCGAAGTTCTCGTCACGACGCCGGAAGTCGAGCGCGCCATCGCCGAGAACGCACCGCCCGAGCGTTTGCTTTCCGCTGCGCGTGCTTCGGGCACTCGTTCGCTGTGGGAATGCGGATGCGCGCAGCTCATTGCCGGCGACACTAGCGCCGAGGAGTTGGTGCGAGTGATCGAGCCCGAAACCTCGCGCGCTGTTTACCATCAGCCATCGGCACGCAATTCGCCGTCACCCGTCGTCTATGAAAAGGCTGCCTTCACCGAGCCGGCGTTGACACAGATCAAGCCGGGCGTCATCGAGCTCTTCGTCATCAAACACAACGCCGGAGACTGGCGCGTCCTGCTGCTTCAACGTGTTGCCAGCGGCAAGCGTCCCCATTCATGGGAGACCGTGTACGGTAAGATCGACGCACGTGAAAAGCCGGAGAAGGCCGCCGTTCGCGAGCTGCAGGAAGAAACTGGGCTTTCCGCCCAATCTCTCTACAACGTGACCGTCAGTCCATTTTATCTCCACGCTTCCAACACCATCCAGATGTGCATCACCTTCGCCGCATTCGTGTCAGAAGATGTGGAAGTGACGCTAGGCGACGAGCACCAACGGTTCGAATGGCTCTCTCTGGATGAAGCCTGCAAACGATTCACGTGGCCACGTGAGGCCCACGCCTTACGCGACGCTCAACACCTTCTCGGCAGAGGTGACGCAGGACCGGTCGAGGATGTACTGAGGATTACCCTCTAGCTCGCGGCCGCCAGCGGAGGCGCCGAACGCCGCTGGCTGGTAGTCTTCGTTTACAGGTTAGGATCTCTACCGTTTCTTGATGGTAGTCAGATTCTCCTGCCCCTGCGGCGCGTTTGGCTTCACCCGAACGCTCTTCGCCGGAATCCCAACGTAGACGTGGTACGGACGCACGTCTTTGGTCGCAACTGCCATGGCTCCGACCATCGCCTGCTCGTGAACGTGCACA
>DATBXT010000043.1:0-4864 GCA_036514115.1 Gemmatimonadaceae bacterium | reverse complement strand
TGGAGTGCTGTTCTCGGCCTGGCTCACCTACCTCGAGCTTGGCGTTATCCACGCGATATGCATTTGGTGCGTGACGTCCGCTGTCATCGTCACGCTGGTCCTTCTTGTGAGCTGGCTTGATCTACGGGATGTACCTGCGGGCGCAGGACCAACTGTCGGGTAACTGCAACTACAAGCTACCCGCTACCCGCCGAACGCTGAACGCCGTTAGCTGCCTGCGACGGGATCGGTCTTTTCGTTTCGCTAATCGCCGTCCGCTAATTACGAGTCGCTAATCGCCGTCCGCTAATTACGAGCGGAAGGCACTCGGGGATCCACAGCTAAGCGCGCCGAATATCGCCGGCTCGGGATGCTTCGTCGAGCCGCAGCCTCGGCTTGTTGTCTGCTGCGACATCCTCTCCCTCGCGCTGCATCCGGCGCCGGAAGGGAACCAGGTCGCGTCCAAGATGGACAAGTGCGCGCGTCGCCACTGTCGTCGCGAGCGGCTCTGGAATTCCCATCACGCGAATGTAGGTGTCAATCGCGCGGTCGAAGGACAGGTCCTCCGCCAGAGTGTCGACGAACATCAGAGCGTTGTCGACGTGACCACGAATGATCGTCTCTTCGGCGCGTGCCTGCGACAGTCGAAGCCGTCGTTCGGCGTTGGGATTCAGCTTGCGTCCGAAGATCGATTCAGGAAACAGATTGCGAAGGGCCATTTTCCCGTCCGTGGGTGAATTCTACCCTGAGTTTAGGCACGGAGCGTACCACCGGGTAGGGCTTGCGGAGGCTGCTGCTCTGCTTCCGAAACGGCTATGGCGACGTGAGTGTCAGGACGATCGATAAACTGTAATTCCCGGGGGTATCGAGGGTCCAAGCATACGCGGTCTGGAAGAAAAGCGTGGTCGCGCTGCTCGCCGTTGCAGTACCGCCGACGAGGTTTGCATCGCTGTTCGTCAACGCGGTGAAGATTCCGTTCGAAGCGATAGCCCACTTGAGGTCCGTCGCAGGCTTGTTCGCCCACGCGGGTGCTCCAGGCGAGGTCGTCGTCCCCGTCCACGTCGGCGTCGATGCGCGTATATGAAGAACCCACGCCGCGTTAGCACTCACGGTGAGAGTAGGCCCGGTCGTGGCGTTGAAGCCGGCGTCAAAGTCCGACGGTGTGGGGGCGAGCAGTGCGGTTGAGCCCGCGCTCATCTGCAGGCGCACCACTCTGCCGGCGATCATCGATACGCTGCCGGGGGCACCGCAGTTCGCGGGAGCGCCATTGGCCGTACACTGCGCGAGGCCGGCCGCTGAAGCTGCCATCAGGCAGAACAGTGCCAACGAGACTGCGACAGGAAAGCGCCTCACGGACTCTGCCTTTCGATTCGGAAAGTCCCCGACGATGCGGGTGCGTCGCTCGCGGAGCTTACCCACGGACCTGATATCGTGTCTGCCACTATCTGCCCGACGTGCCGCCAGGGACTCGCTTCGAGGTTCGCATCGAAGTCGATGAGGTCACTGCCTTTGACGGCTCCGTTGACCAAGCCGGCGAGTAGCCTCGTTTGTCCGTTGGAGGCATTGACCGCTACGAGATCGAGGCGTCCGACGAAGCTGCTGCCGGATTCTCCGGAGATCGTCAGCGTTCCACTCAAAGTTTCGCGCACGGGGCTCGTCTGTGTGCCGGTGTACGTCCACTTGCCATCGAGGTCGACTGAGGACGGCAACGGCTCGGTCGATTTCAGGCACCCAGCAAGAAGAGCGGTAGTGGCTAAAGCACATAAACCGAGGATCGCGCGCACACGAACGGGTTGTTTGCGTATCATGAACCACTCTTCTTCGTCGTTACGGGCGCGTCGCTCTTCGGCGCGCTTCCCGATTTGCCGCTTCCATTCCACATACGAATCGGACGAGGGTCAAGCGTGACCGTGATCGACTTGGAGTCCTTACCGCTGACAATCAACAGCGGCACAGGCGTCCGCGGAACTAGCGGTTCGCTCAGCTCGGACAGGTCGAAGTCGAGAGTGTAGTTGCCAACGGGCAAGGACTGGAAAGTAGCCGTGGTCGGCCCGCTCATCATGGCGCCCCATTCGCGACCCGCACTGTCGCGCGCGATGACGTGCGCTTTGGCGAGATCGATCTGAACATCGGCGATACCGGAACGGGCTGCAACGCGAAGCTCGATTGCGGCGCTGGTGGTGAGAGTAACACTGAGATCCCCGCGCGCCGAACCGTTTGCCGTCCACCCGTCGGCAAGCGAAGCCTCGTCGATCACGACAGCCTGTCGAGAGTCACCCCCCACACGATACTTGCCACTTTCGTCGGCGACGGCGCTTTCGCTGCCGCGTCTGACGATCGCTCCAGCAACACCTGGCTCGCCATCGTCACGCCGCTGATTGCCGTTCAGATCCTCAAAGACGTAACCAGACGTCCCCGGCATGCGGACCATCGGCACCGTGATAGCATGCTCCAGGCGGAAGCCGAAGACCCACGGAACCGACCCGCCTATGGAATGGAAAATCGAATTGCGCTCGGCGTCGATCTTCACCGAGAATCCGTCGATCAGGGGAATGGCCAGTCCCGCGCGCATAATTGACGACTTCTCGCCACCGAAACCGCTCACGCGCTGAACCTCACCCTCTCCACGAATTCCGCTTAGCATCGGAAGAACGACCTGATCAGCCCGCACGCCGAACAGGCTCTGCTGATTTACAAATCCAGCCCTGTCACGGGTCTGCTCGATTCGCGTCTGCAGCTCGACGAGCCCGCCTGGGCCTGACCAGCCCGCGTTGGCCGTCCAATAATTTCTTGGCGTCCGGTCTGAAATAGTGGCGAGGCCAAGCGGCGTGACCGTGCGCGTGACGTTTCCGAGATACGCGGTGCTGTTGAAGAAGTACTGGTGAAGGTACGTGCTGAGATTCACTCCCAGCTGCTGTTCCCGGTTTCCGAACGCCCCACCGCTTCCGGGCGCGAGCGGACGCGAATTCGCGTCGAACGAGTAGGATCTCGCCTCGAGCGCCACAGTCGTCGCGCCGTGGATCGCGTACTGGGGGCGCAGCGAGAACCCATTCGACTTCAGGCCGCTGAACACAGAGGTCGCGTCAGTAGTGCTCCACGCACTGGCGCTCACGGAGGCACGATGTGTCAGCCGCTCGGACACATTCGCCACCAGCTCATTCGTCGCGCGGGCGAACGCGTCGCTGCCCCCCGGCGCGTGCGTCGCGCGGAGCTCGGTGCTGTTTTCACCCGACATTCTGACCAGCTGGCTCGACCACCCGAGGCCGGATCCACCGTCGAACCGACGCTCGGCCACTTCCGCCTTGAACGTGGTGCCGAATGGGGAGGGAAGTGCCGCACCGATTCCAGCGGCGTCGAGCTGGCGTGGTGACGGACCGGCGTCCGCGAGATGCGATATCGACGAGCTGATCTGTGCAATGCCGACTTGATGTTCGGCGCGCAGGCCGAACATTGGCTTACGGTCTGGAGCCGTACTGCTCGGCAAAGAGTAAGCGCCGAGCGCAAGGACGGACCAGTCGGATTTCTGCGCGTGAATCAGCGCGCCCTGACCATACGAGTAAAGGCCGGTGAGATCCGAGAACGAAGTTCCGGTGTTGCCGACGCTGAGTTGCGCCGAGGGCGCGGTGAGTATCAAAGACGCGGACGACTGGTAGCTGCCGAGATGAGCAAAGCTGTTGCTGGCGGCGGCCCCCAGGAGAGTCCCGCCCGCCGCGTGCGCGTCGATGCGGACGGAATCGTAAAGCGCACCGTTGGCGGTCAGGGTCATCAACTGGTTGACATTCCCATTCTCGTCGAGCGCGCGGGAGTACGCGGTGGTGATGAGCGGGCCAGACTGGCCTCCAATGGAGTTGGAGTTGAAGACTTCGACTGTCATCGTCTCCGAGGCCAGAGTGTCAGCTCCCGATACAAGCGTCACTCCAACGAAAGAGGATCCCGTGCTCGAGAGCGCCGGGACCTTCAGCCTGACACGGCGCTTGGACGTTTCACCTGGAGAGATTGTGACCGCGCCCTGCTTCACCTCTCGCACCGACCAGCCTTCGGGCAGGAAAAGTTTTGCGTCGATTCTCTCCATCGCGTTGCCGAAGTTGGCGATCTCGAACGGCACAATGACGTCGCTGCCGGCCTGTGCGCTTAGCCGCGCTTTTCCGGGAGTCAGCACGATGTTCCGTACGAGGCTGACGTTGATCTCGATCGGGACTACGAGGGTGGGCGAGCCGGTGGAGATGAAATGCGCTTCGGCGGCCATGAGTCGCCCGGCGAGCGCCCCGGCGGGAATCCCGATGGTGACTGCGATCTTGCGTTGGCCGGCTCCCGCAGGAAGTTTGCGGGAACGCGCGCCGAGAATCACGAAGTCTCCGTGAGGGACGATCACCACATCCACGTCAGTGCCCGAGGCAAGCGCATCCGGCACCGGAACGGTAATGACCTGATAAGAGCGCGGAGCCCCGCTCACTGTTACCGGGGGAAGGGTCGTTCCCCCGTCACGCGCTGAGTCCGAAGGAACGGTGTTGGCGAGATCCGAAGCGGGCACCGCTGATTTGGGGAACGCCGACGACTGCGCCTTCGCCAGCGGCGGAAGAGCGCACACGCCGGCGGCCAGCGCAAAGGCCCAACGGAGGACGGTAGCGCGTCGCATCATGGCACCGTCTGGGACAACGTGATCTGGTAATTCGCGGTGTACGTTGCCGGTCCGTCCGAGGTCCAGCTAAGGGCCATGCGGAAAAAGATCGTGTTATTCCAGGGATCGTTCAGGCCCTTGTTGATCACAATGCGCTGCTCGACCTGCGCGTTTGTGGTCGTGATCGCGTTCCAGACGGCGAGGTCTGATCGGCGCCACTCCAGGTCACCAATCGCCTTGCCGTTGCCGAGGCTCGCGGACGTGGAA
>DATBXT010000042.1:0-3597 GCA_036514115.1 Gemmatimonadaceae bacterium | reverse complement strand
GAGTTCGGCCACGAATGGTTCCCGATGACCGTCGGCTCCAATGAGCGGCTGTACCCGTGGATGGACGAGGGATTCAACACCTTCGTCGATTTGGGGAACGCCGCGAAATATTTCGCCGGCACGCCTTACGGTGACACCATCGAGGTTCATCCGCTGCACCTCTACGCGGAGCATGCGAAGCCCGGCGAAGAACAACCGCTGATCTCGAATCCAACCCAGGTACACGATCTCTTCTGGGTGGGATACCAGAAGCCCGCGCTTATGATGCAAATGCTCCGCTACGAAGTGTTGGGGAAGGAGAGATTCGATGCCGCGTTTCGCGAGTACATAAAAGCGTGGGCGTTCAAGCATCCGACGCCGGCTGACTTTTTCCGGATGATGCGCGACCAGTCAGGGATGGATCTCGATTGGTTTTGGCGCGAGTGGATTTATACGACGGCGCGTCTGGACCAGGCAGTGGATTCCGTTACTGCACGAGCGGATGGCGGCTCGAACGTCTATCTCGCGAACCGCGGAAGCATGGTGATGCCCGCAGAGCTGGCGCTGACGTTCGCCGACGACTCGAAGAGCACCGTCCAGCTTCCGGTAGAGATGTGGAATCTTGGCGCTGACTTCGTCTATCGAGTGCCGGAGAAGAAAAAGGTGCGCGCCGCCGTCATCGATCCGCGGCAGGCTCTACCCGATATCAATCGTGGCAACAACGCGTGGCCCCACGCACCATGACGTGTCGAACTATCTCGGCGCGAAGAACGGCAACTGAACGGCTACCCGCCACCCGCTGAACGCTGATCGCGGTCGGCTGCAAGCCTTGGGACAGTTCTTTTCAGGGGTCGCTTGTCGCCTTTCGCTGAAACTGACGAGACGGTGCTGCTGGAGGAGTCCGCTAATCTGGTCATGAGACCGTGCAGCATCTTTCTTACATCCGCTAATTGAGCGAGCAGAGACCTGTAATCGGATTCCGTGACTACACGAATATCGTGGGCGACGATAAGGTGATTCTCCAACTCGGACGTGGATGCGAGTGCGTAGCCATGCGCACTCCGCCACACGCGCAGCTTCTTGAAATCGCTCATAACCAAAGGTGGCCAGACTCATCTCGAATCTGGCCACCTTTTATTGCAACTGAATCTCTTTTCGCTCAGGATGGGTTTCGTCTTCCAGCGCTTAAGCGATCGGCGAAACAAAGAGGACTGTCCTCTCGTCTGCAGCCAACGGCGACCAGCGCTCAGCGGGTGGCGGGTAGCCGTTCAGTTGCCCTTCCACCTTTACCAGATCTGCACCCTGACCGAATCCGCCCGGTACATCGGATCCCCAGGCCGCACCCCGAACGCCTGATAAAACTCCGGCACGTTCGAGATCGGCCCGAGCACCCTCCACTTCGCCGGCGAGTGCACGTCGCTCAACAGCTGGCTCCTCAAAGCCTCGTCCCGCTGCTGCGACATCCACCCGATCGCGTAGCCAAGAAAGTACCGCTGCAACGGCGTCAGTCCTCCGATCTTCTTTCCTTCTTTGTATTGGGCTGTCTTCTTGAACGCATCAAGCCCAAGCAGCACTCCGCCGTAATCAGCGATGTTCTCGCCGAGTCCGGCTTTGCCGTTGATGTGGAGCCCCGGCATCGGCTCGTACGCGTCGAACTGGCGCGCGAGGACGGCCGCGCGCTCCTGGAAGCGGGTTGCGTCGGCGCTCGTCCACCAATCGGTGAGATTGCCCGCCGCGTCGAACTGACGCCCTTCGTCGTCGAAGCCGTGAGTGATCTCATGGCCGATCGTGCCGGCAGCGACGTACCCATACGCCACCGCATCGTCGATCGCCGAGTCGGGAACGCCGGGGATGGTGAAGATCGCCGCCGGGAGCACGATCTCATTGTTGGACGGATTGTAGTACGCGTTGTACGTCTGCGGCGTCATGCCCCACTCCGTACGATCGACTGGCTTGCCTAGCTTCGCGATGTTGTCATTGAACGACCACCGCGACGCGTTCATCATGTTCTCGGCGTAAGAATTCCGGGAGATGACGAGCGCGGAGTAGTCCTTCCACTTCTCCGGATAACCAACCTTTGGCATCACCGCGGCCAGTTTCTGCTGCGCGCGGGCCTTGGTCGAGTCGCTCATCCAGGTGAGACGACTGATGCGCTCGCGATAGGAGGTGCGAATGGCGTCCACCAAATCGCTGTAGCGCTTTTTCTCCGCGGCAGGGAAGTACTCGTTGACGAAGATCCGGCCGAGTACCATTCCCATTGCTTCGCCTTCGGCATCGAGCACGCGCTTCCATCGTGCGCGCGGCTCCTTCTGGCCGCTGAGAACGCGATTGTAGAAGCTGAAGCGCTCATTGTAGTACTTGCTCCCGAGGTATGGGGAGTACGACGTGATGAGCTGGTAGCGCATGTAATCCTGAAGCGTCGGCACCGGCGTCGACTGCACGAGGGATTGGAGCGCTGTGAAGAATTCCGGCTGTCCGACGATGATCGAGTCCGGTCGAATGTTCCACGCGGCGAGGGGCTCGCTCCACGCGATCGACGGAGTGTACTTCGACGTCAGCAGCGCCGGCGTCATTTTGTTGTAATTGGCGACCGGGTCGCGCAGATCCTCGAGCTTGCGTGAGGCCTTCGCCAGCGCGGTCTCGAAGGTCATTACGTTTTGCGCGGAAGTCTTCGCCGAAGCCGGGTCGCGACCCAGCAGCTGCAGTGTCCGCGCGATGTGGGCTACATACTCGGTGCGGATACGTGCGACACCAGTGTCGGGATTGAAATAGAAATCGCGTTCAGGAAGTCCGAGCCCGCCCTGGCTGACGTGCACGGCCATGGCGTCGCTCTTTCTCTCGTCTTGATAGATGTAGAAGCTGAAGAAGGGACCGACTTGCAGCGGACCTTCCGCGAAGGCCACATCGATTGCGTCGTTCGGTGTGCGAATCGCGTCGATCCGAGCGAGCTCGGAGTCGAGCGGGTGAATGCCCTGCTGCTCCAGCTTAACGGTGTCCATCGCAGTCGCCCAGAAATCCCCAATCTTCTGCGCGTCGCTGCCCTGAGCCGCGGCGGATGCGGCGGACTGCTCGTTGATCTTCCGCAGATTCACGTAAAGCTGCTCGCGCACCTCGTTGCCGATTCCCCACGCCGCCTCAGACGCCGGAATGGGATGCTTTTTCAGCCAACCGCCGTTGGCGTACTGAAAGAAATCCACCGCCGGACTGACGCTTGTATCGAGATTCGCCGCGAGGAAGTCACCGCTAGCCGGAGAGCTGGCTGTGCTCGACGCGGAATTCGTAGTGGTGACCGCGGGAGAGCACGCGGCGATGGCCGCGACTGCGGCGAAAGCGAATCGTGTGAGTGCTGAGTTGCTCATTGAAAAGTGGGGTGGGCTGAAATAGTGGAAAGAATTTAGAACTATGGAAAGGCGGCCGGATCGAAGGATCCGGCCGCCCATACGACTTTTCAACTTTCTTACCTCACGCCAACTGACCTGTCCCGTCGTGTGCAGCTGATAGCGAGCGGCGGTCAGCGGGCAGCTGGTAGCTTGCCTTGGTACTTGTTTATTTGTTCAGCCAGTACGACACCTTAACGAGGAACGTATTCGCCGGATGCAGCGCGAACAAATCCCTCAC
>DATBXT010000041.1:0-6243 GCA_036514115.1 Gemmatimonadaceae bacterium | reverse complement strand
CGTCATGAATCTGCTGAGCAGCTTTGGCGCCGAGTGCTCGAGATTCGAGAGCTGACTCTCGCGCCGAATCATTTTGCGATTGCTACCGCGCTCGAGCATCTGGGGAACGCCTGCGCGGCGCGTGGCAAAATTCCGGAGGCGCTCGCGGCGTTTCAGCGCGCGCTTTCAATCCGTGAAAAAACACTTGGTGCCGAACACCCGAGTCTGAGAATATCTCGCGAACGCATCGCGGATCTGCGTCTGCAGGGTTCCGAGGATTCTTTCGACCTCGGCCTGGGCACCGACGCGGTCATCGCGCCAGAGAAGTATCGCCTCCTGTCTGCTGAATCCCCCAGTGTGGCATCGCCCGAGCCGCTGTATGCGCAGCCCGTATACGCGCGGCCGGTACCGCCGCCAAGGGAGCGGACGAGCGGGCCGGCTGCAAAAAAGGCAGCGCCAGTTCCCGAACGATTTGCCGACGTAGTCGACGAGGACAACGAACCGCACGCGAAGGCGCTGGCCGTTGTTGGTGAGTCTGCCGCTATGACTTTGGCCCTGCCGCATGCTGTTGCCACTCGCTCGGAGTCGACGGCCTATTTGAGTACACTCGAGACGTTACGCGACGAGCTCGAGAAGCCCTACGAAGGGAAGACTCTGACTGAGCGCAGCGGTGAGATGATCAGCTCCGCCATGGCATTTCTCGGGAGAAAGGAAGCAATCGTCGGAATGGTGGCTCTCACTCTCGGGCTACTTTCGGTGGCCGTGGTCACCGACTCGCAAGCAGCAGGTGAGCACGATCAGACCCGCGCTGGCTCGCAGACTTCCGTTGTGGAAACGCAGAGGATTCCAGTCAGTACGGTCGCAGCAACGCTTTCCGCCAGCGAGCGGGGCATAACGGCGCCTGCCGCAATTGTCGACAACTCGAGCAAGGCCGCCGAGCCGCGGCCACACACGACCGAGGAGCATTCGGCCGTGTCCAAGAAAGCCGCGGAGAAGAAAGTCGATGCGAAGCCACTAACGATTCCAGCGCTATCGACAGCGGTCATCTCTCGCCTCGATTCCGTGGCGGCAAGGGCGGGCAGTAATTCGAGCCCGATCACGGACGCCATGTTCACTCCTGCGCCCGCGCAGGTGAGCATACGCCGGTCGGGACTTGGCGACAGCGAAACCGCGATGGTTCCTACGCGCGCGCGTTTGATCGGTGACCTTCCGACACCCCGAGTTCCGCAACAGGTTGCGGACGTCGAAGGTGTCGTTAGCGTGCGTTTCAGTGTTGACACCGACGGCAGGCCGGTTCTTGCGACGGTGGAGGTGGTCAACTCACCGAACCCGCTGCTATCGAGCGCGGTTCGCAGAGTGATTCCGTCGATGCGCTTCGAGCCCGCCCGTACGGGTGGTCCGGACCCGAAAGCGATCGTGGACGTCGTACAGATTGGGTTCCAGTTCTCGCGAGGCAGATAACCATCGCCCCTGATCCTTCGGGGTATCACGAGCATAACGAGAGGGCCGACCATCGCGCGTCGGTCCTTTTCGTTTGCGTCCCGCGGTTGCCTCGATGGGAATTACCCGTCCTTTGAGCAGCGGATAAACACACGCAGCGGCGAGTCGCCGCGCGTCACCGCAAAATCTCAAAGGAGAATGGGTGCTATGGGCATGAGAAAAGTGGGACAGTGGTTCGCGGTACTTGCGGTCGCCGCGGTTACGTCAGCTGCGACAGCGCAGGCGCAAAACTCCCAGGCGCGCGACGGCTTCTGGTTCAGCGGCGGCATGGGTTACGGAACCCTCGGCTGCGACAACTGCGACTCGCGTGAAGGCGGCGTGAGCGGTGGCTTGTCGTTCGGTGGGACTATCTCGCCAAGATTTCTTCTGGGCGTTGGCGCGTCCGGTTGGACGAAGACGGATCAGGGCGCAACGCTGACGGTCGGCCTCGTCGATGCGCGCGTACGCTTCTATCCGCAGACCAATGGCGGATTCTTCTTCACGGCCGGTGCCGGCGTAGGCTCAGTCACAGGAAGTGCGGGCGGCTTCAGTGCGACCCAGCAAGGTCCGGGCATGATCCTCGGGATTGGCTACGACGTGAGGGTCGCGCGTAACGCAAGCATCACCCCGTACTGGAATGGCTACGCGATGAAGAACTCCAACACCGATGCCAACGTGGGTCAGGTCGGCCTGGCGGTCACGCTTCACTAAGCGGCGGTTGGAAACAAAAGGCCCGTCCAGTTGGACGGGCCTTTTTCTTTGTGCGCCGCGATCGTGAGGATTTAACGTCCGCGATCAGCGGTCGTCGCGCAGGAAAACAATCCCTGACGTGATAGAATCGAGCGAACACTCTTGAGGCACGGCGTGCTGGCAGCGGACAGGTGTCTCGTTGTGCCTGCAGACAAGACGCTGGATCGCGACGCTTTGAGCGTCGAGCTCCATACGACCGCGTGGTTCACCCGGTCGGCGACATTGGCCCAGCCCGCAATCGTTCCCACGCTGTTGATGGCGACGGCAACGCTGGCGTTGGGATCGTCGGCGGTCAAGCGAGTGATCGCGCCCGTCGGCGACCAGGTTGTCGCCACAATCGACCCCGACGCCGGTTCAAGATCGGCACCCACTACAGTTCCGGCGGCATTCACAGCTGCCGCGTAACCGTACCCGCCGCTGGCGACGAAATTGGAGAGCGGAGTGAAACCTGTCGAAGCATCCCACCGATATGGCGACACACCAGGTTGTCCGCGTTGGGTATACCATCCCACGATATTGCCGGCCTCGTTGAGACCGAGGCCCGTAACGTTGGATTCGGGATCTGACCTCGGCGTGCCGATCGGCTTGTATCCGCTTGTCTGGCTCCATGTATACGTCCGCCAGCATTCAGCCGTCTCATGACAAGTGAACGCGCGCGTGGTTAGGACGACCAGACCCGAGGCGGAGATTCCGCCGGCTGACCCTTCATTGCTTCCACCGTCGACGTTTGCGGAGAGATCGTACTTACCGGTATTGGCAGACCACGCCCAGCCATGCTGGCCACCACCGCCGACATCCCAACCGACGACATCACCCTGGGAGTTGAACGCGACGGGTAGACCCCGTAAAAAGCTTGGAATGAGCGGGATCGGAAGGCGGCTGATTGCGCCCGACGCAGACCAAACCACCGGTGCCCAGTTGCCCTCGCTTCCGCTGACACCGAGGATCTGTCCGCCGCCCGGTGTCGAACCGTCGATGATCGCGATTGCCCTGCTCTCCGCGTCGCCGGCCAATACCCCGAGATCCACCATGCCGGTCCCTGGCGTCCATCGAAACGCGTGGCTGCCCCCGGATTTCGTATCGGACCATCCGACAACGGCATCGCTGCTATTGATGTCGGCCGCATAACTCGACGCACCTCCGAGGGTGCCGAGATCGATGCGGGTGAGGGAGGCAGTGGAGGCCGCGTGACCCGTGGCGTCTGCGGCGGGTTCCTTCGGGCCCAGCGCGGAGTCGGACGCGGTACAAGCGGAAAGCAGAAGGCCCAGGCCTGCTATAGAGGCGAGGCGCAGCGAGCGTGGTCGGTGGGTGCGTGGCATGGCGCCGGGAAAGGCAATTCACAAACCGCCCACCGGATGAGCCTGGACCGCTTCAACATCCGGCGCCGAAACGGAGCGTGGCGCTGGCGGCACACTCGTGTTGAGTCGGCCCGACGACCGGGCGCCGCACTGGGGGGAACCGTCCTCCCCGGACTATAGGGAGGCCAAACACGAACGCCGGGCCTTTGAGGCACCGGCGTCCGGTACAAGGAGAATCATGGAGGCGCGGGGATTCGAACCCCGGTCCGAGACAAGATCGACCACAGCGTCTACGTGCGTATTCCACCGATTGAGGTCTCCAGCCGCTGGCCAGTGGACAGCCCACTTCTGGACAAGTCTTCTAAATTTTCGCCGACTGCCGGAAGACGCAGCAGCCGACTATCCCGAATTTTCGATACCCTTAAAACCGCCTCAGGAGGGCTTCTCTAAGGGCAGGTGCAGCAACTCCTAAGAGTTACGCAGCCATTGCGAGGTTGTTGTTCGCATTTAAAAAATATCCCAGAGGTTTTACCAGGACCTGAGTACCTGGGCACGCGGCCACAGCTTCACTAACCCCGTCGAAGCCAGTCGCCCCCGTGCACTAAGTATAGCGTTTTCGGGGCCCGAAGTCAATGAAATGTGAGTTGACAGAGCAGTTTAAGAGCGCGCTGTAAGTGGCGCCCGGGCAGCTACTTACTGAGCGGCGCTCAAGCCGCTACTTGGGATGCCGACAGGTCTTCGTCTGACTCCGGGGACGACGCTCTCGGGTATCGCGCGGACTCGGCGAGGTACGCGGCGAATACATCTTCCACCTCGCCGAGGCTGACCACTGCATAAAGCTTTTTCCGCAGCTCCGCAGAGCCGGGAACTCCTTTGACGTACCACCCAAGATGCTTCCGGAACTCGATGGCTGCTCCGCGCGGGTCGGCCTCATACTCCTCGGCCATACGTGCGTGCTCGAGGGCGATTGCGAAGCGCTCCTCAATGACCGGCGCCTCCGGCTTCGGCTTCCCTTCCAGCAGTGCGCGCGTCTGATCGAAGATCCAAGGCTGCCCGAATGAGCCCCGGGCGATCATGATGGCGGCGCATCCCGTCTCCCGTTGCATCCGCACCGCGTCCTCCGCGGTCTTGATATCCCCGTTACCGATGACCGGGATCTCCAGCGCCGCTGAAACCGCCGCGATTTCCTCCCAGCGGGCGCTGCCGCTGTACATCTGGGTCCGGGTGCGCGGATGCAATGCCAGAGCCTTCGCGCCGGCATCCTGGCAACGCAGCGCGATCGTGACCGGATCGCGCATCTCCTCGCTCCACCCACTCCGAATCTTCACCGTCACCGGCAAATGGGTGCCTGCCGAGACCGACTTGATGACCGACTCTACGAGGGACAAATCCTTGAGGCAGCCCGAGCCGCCGTTTCTCCGCACGACCTTCTTCACCGGGCAACCGAAGTTGATGTCGATGAATTCGGGCTCGAACACTTCCGTCACCAGGCGAGCGGCATCACCCATTGCAGTCGGGTCCGCGCCGAAAATCTGCACGCCGATGGGTCGTTCGTCGGGTCCAAAGCGCAGCTTGTCCAACGTCGCCGGATTCTCGCGGCGAATGCCTTCCGCCGAGAGGAATTCAGTGACCACGACATCCGCCCCAAAGCGCCGGCAGATCCTCCGAAAAGGAGACTCTGACACGCCCGCCATCGGCGCCAGGTACAGCGGAATGTCCTCTCGGACTGCAAATGGGAATGGCATCACAATACAAGCTAAGGGATCAGCCCAAGTGCTTGCAACATCGTGGTTTGACTACCACCAAGGGCGCGGGTAACTTCCGTGCTTCTTGCGCAAGACCAGATCATTGTCGGGGAGCTGATGGAACTACGCGATTTTTTTTCTGAAGACGCGATCAAGCTGGAACTGGAAGGAAACACCAAGGACGAGATTCTGAAGGAGTTAATCGACCTCCTTGGCCTCGATGACAAATCGGAAGGAATGCTGTTCAAGATGCTGAAGCGACGCGAGAACCTCGGCTCGACGGGCATCGGGCGCGGGATCGCGATTCCCCACTGCCGCTCGCTGGTGGTCTCCAAGCTCCGTGTCGCTTTCGGGCGCAAGAGCGGAGGGGTCGATTTCAAGGCGATCGATGAGAAGCCGGTGTACTTCTTTTTCCTGATCGTCGCGCCGCCGCTTGAGGTGTCGAATCAGTACCTCCCGGTGCTTGGCAAGATCGCGCAGTTCTCGAAGGAGTCGGACGTGCCTGAGCGGTTGCTGCAGCTAAAGGAGCCGAAGGAGTTTATGAAGCTGCTCGAGGAGAAGAGCCTTTAACTGGCTACTCCCACTCAATCGTTGCCGGCGGCTTCGAGCTCACATCGTACACCACCCGGTTAACCCCTTTTATCTGATTGATGATCCGGCTTGAGATCCTGCCCAGCACCTCGTGCGGGAACGGGTACCAGTCAGCGGTCATACCATCTGTGCTCGTCACGGCCCTGAGTCCGAGCACGTAGTCGTACGTTCGCTCGTCTCCCATGACTCCGACGCTTCGCACTGGAAGCAGCACCGCGAAAGCCTGCCAGATTTCGTCGTAGAGCCCCGCCTCTCGGATCTCCTCCAGATAAACGGCATCGGCGGCGCGCAGCAGATCCAGCTTCTCCTTGGTGACATCGCTCAACACACGAATCGCGAGACCCGGCCCCGGGAACGGGTGACGGGCGACGATCTCTTCGGGCAGCCCCAGCTCGCGCCCG
>DATBXT010000040.1:0-3137 GCA_036514115.1 Gemmatimonadaceae bacterium | reverse complement strand
GTACCCGGGCAATGGCGCGCCGGTAAAGTTGTTCGCCGTGGCGTATCGCATCTCCACGACGATGCCCGTGTCGAGCGATCTCACATCAGTGAGAAGGCTGTCAGCGGCGCGGTTGGACGCGATCTCCGTCTCCGTGGTATTCACCGGAGGGGCTATGGGAACCGGCGCGCGGACAACCGATGCGCTGCACGCGATCACCTGCGCGACCATGAAACCATGAAGAAGTTTTGTCATGCATCGACGTTAACCTCGGGCGTGCCCGTTCACGAGGCATTCCACAGGAATTGTGTTTCGCGCATATTGGCGCATGGCTGGCACCGACTCGATCAACCCGTCCTCCGGCGCACGCGCCTCGAGAGGACATCGCTCGGCGGTCCTCGCCAGTTTCCTCGGCTGGACTCTCGACGCATTCGATTTTTTTCTCGTCGTATTTGCGCTGACGGCGATAGCCAAGGATTTCCACAAGACCGACGCCGAGCTTGCCCTGACGATCACGATTACTCTGGCGTTCAGGCCTGTTGGAGCTTTCATCTTCGGGCTGATGGCGGATCGCTACGGTCGCAAGCTGCCGCTGATGATCGACCTTGTGTTCTTCTCGATCGTCGAGGTGCTGTCCGGCTTCGCCCCCAACTACACAGTGTTCCTCATTCTGCGCGCCCTCTTTGGAATTGGGATGGGAGGCGAATGGGGCGTAGGCGCCTCGCTGGCCATGGAGAAGGCTCCAAAAGGCAGCCGCGGTATTCTATCCGGTCTTCTTCAGGAGGGTTACGCGACGGGATACCTGCTGGCCGCCGTCTGCTACTTCTTTGTATTTCCGCGATGGGGATGGCGACCGATGTTCTTCATCGGAGGGCTGCCGGCGCTTCTCGCGCTGTTCGTGCGCGCAAATGTGGAGGAGTCCGAGGTGTGGCAGCGCACCCGTCACAAGGACTGGAGCAGTCTCGGGCGCGGTATCGCGTCGCACTGGAAGCTTTTCCTATATCTGACTCTCCTGATGGCGGGAATGAACTTCGTTTCGCACGGAACGCAGGACATGTATCCCACATTCCTCCAGCGCGACTGGGGATTCTCGCCGCAGAAACGTGCGGCGCTCACCGCGTTCTCGATGGTAGGCGCAATCATTGGGGGAATAAGCTTCGGCTATCTCTCCGACAGAATCGGCCGCCGGCGCGCGATCGTGATCGCTCTTGTACTCGCTATCGCGGTCATTCCCGTATGGGCGTTCTCGCCCGCGCTCGGCGGACTTGTGGTGGGGGCGTTCGCAATGCAGTTCATGGTGCAAGGGGCATGGGGAGTTATTCCCGCTCACATCACCGAGCTTTCACCCGATAACGTGCGCGGGTTTCTACCCGGATTCGCCTACCAGTGTGGCGTACTCATCGCCAGCTCGGTGGCCTACCTCGAGGCGGTTCTCGCAACGAGGATGAGCTATGCGAAATCCATGGCTATCGTCGCGGTGATCGTTTTTTCGGCGGCCGCGATAATCGCCTGGCTGGGACGGGAGCGACACGCCGTCGACTTCGGCGGAACAGCGGAGCCCGATCTGGCTGAGCCCGCCCTGTCAGCCTGATTCCAGCTCTCTCGCCTGGGCGACAATTCCGTCGAGCAGCGCTCTCACGTGCTCCGCGCCTGTTCTGGGATTCATCATCGTCACACGCAGCACCGGCCGGCCCTGCAGAACCGTTGCGGTAATCCAGCCGCTGCCTTTTTGGTTGTAGAGCGGACGAACTGCGCGATTCAGCTCGTCGATGCGCGTCGTTTCCTCCGCGTTCGCCGCCGCGTGGCCTTTCCCATTCCGACGGCCGACATAGCGAAAGCAAAGGATGTTCGATTCGGGCTCGTGCACGTTTTCAAAATCATCTCGCTCTTCGATCGCCTCGTAGAGGAGTCGCGCGGTATGGCACAGATGATCGTAAAGCCGGCCCAGCCCGCTCGATCCGAATCGCTGCATCACGAACCAGAGCTTGAGCACATCGGCCCGACGCGAGCACTGAAAGCTTCTTATCCCCTGGTCGATCACGCGCGAAGATTTGCCGGCGTGAAAGAGATACGGAGCCTGCTGCGCGAACGCCCCTTCGAGATCCCTCTCGTTTCGCGTAAGAACCATTCCCGCTGCGAGCGGCAGAAGCATCATCTTGTGGGGGTCCCAGGCTAGCGAGTGCGAGTACCGCAGGCCGTTGAGCGCGCGCGGCGGTCTCGCAGAGAGCAGCGCACTTGCGCCGTGCGCTCCATCCACGTGGAGCCAGATTCCGCGCTCCGCACAGAGAGCGCCGATAGACTCGAGATCGTCAAACGATCCCGTGGCAGTCGTTCCCGCGCTCGCCACCACCGCCATCACGCTTTGTCCCTTGGCCCGAAGAGCGTCGAGGGTTTTGCGCAGAGCCTCCGTATCCATCCTGAAGTCGCGCGATGGAACAGGAATCCCCTTGCGTCGCCCCATTCCCAGCTGCCCGATGGCGCGTGTCACCGCATAGTGCGCGTGCTCCCCGTAAACCACGAACGGTGGATTGTCACCGACTCCGTTCTCCCAGGCATCCGGCACGGCTGCATTTCGCGCGGCGAGCATGGCGGTAAAATTCGCCTCAGTGCCACCGGAGGTGAGCGTCCCACCCGCGCCGGCGCCGTATCCGGCAAGCTTCCCCAGCCAAGCCACGATGCGGTGCTCGATCATCGACGCCGTGGGCGACATCTCCCACACCGCCAGAGACTGGTTCAGTGCACCGATGACGCTTTCCATCCACACGCCCACGGCGAGCGGCGCCGACGTCTGGTGCCCCATGTACATCGGGTGGTAGTACTTGTTGGCGTCCGAGATTACGTCGCGCTCCAGGCGGGCGATGATTTCCTCTACCGTCCGTCCGTCTTCGGGGAAATCCTCTTCGAACCGGTGCTCGAGGTCTTCGACACTGCGCGGAGTGGAGACCTGACCGTCGCCGCGACGGGTCGATTCGAAGTAACGCGCGGTCACGGCGGCAAACTGCTTTCCCACGTCGAGCCTGGTGTCGGCTTCGAGCTCGGCGAGAATGTCGTCAATCATTCGCCAAATTTACTCGATCAGTTGGCGGGGTCGCCGGAAACTACCCTTCGAGCAAGTCGTTCTGCCGCACAAAATCGGCGAGCTCTCCGCGCGAGGTGAC
>DATBXT010000039.1:0-6181 GCA_036514115.1 Gemmatimonadaceae bacterium | reverse complement strand
CATTGAGGGCTCCGGTCAGCGGCGGGCAGTGCTGACGGGTCTGGACATCACAGAAGTGCAAGTCGGCCCAACATGGGCTTGAATGGCGCTAAGTATATGATTTTTCGTGACTAAAACAAGGTGGTCTCATGGTATCCTGCGTACTGCGGCAATTGCGACATTACGCCCATAATAGCAGCCAGTACAAGAACATATAAGCGCCAATGACGCGTAACAACAGCGCAAATGAAGCTAAAAATCGTTGATCTGAGCAGAGTGCTCGCTGGGCCAGTATGCTCAATGGTATTGGCTGACCTTGGTGCAGATGTCATCAAAGTCGAGCGGCCAGGTGCCGGCGACGAAACGCGACAATGGGGTCCGCCTTTCGACGCTGACGGACAAAGCGCGTACTTCCTGGCGGTGAACAGAAACAAGAAGAGCGTCGCACTCGAGCTGTCGGATGATACTGATCGACGGGTTGTGCTGGAGCTCATCAAAGGCGCCGACGTGGTGTTGGACAATTTTCTTCCCGGCGCTCTGGTTCGACTCGGTTTGAATCCGGAACAGCTGCTGGTCGAATTTCCGAATTTGATCTGGTGCACGATCACAGGATTCGGTGCCGGCACCGCCAGACCCGGATATGATTTCGTGATTCAGGCGGAGTGCGGTTGGATGGCGATCACCGGCGAGCCGAACGGCTCGCCGATGAAAGTCGGTGTAGCTCTCGCCGATGTGCTCGCGGGTAAGGATGCGGCTATTGCGATCCTCGCTGCCGTTGCGTCGCGCGCCGGCGGCGCACTCCCGGTTTCGGAGAGACGAATCACGATATCGCTCGCGGACAGTGCTCGGGCAGCATTGGTAAACGCCGCGCAAAACGTGCTCGTCTCAGGAAGGGATGCATCGCGTTGGGGGAACGCGCACCCCAATCTCGTTCCTTACCAATTGTTCGATGCGGCTGACCGGCCTTTCGTGATTGCCGTCGGCAGCGACGATCAGTGGCGGGCTTGCGCGCAAGCGCTCGGTCTGGACGACCTGGCTGGTGATTCATCGTTGCGGACAAACGCAGGTCGGGTTCAAAAACGGGATCATGTTGCGGGCGCGATCGCCGCGCGGGTTGCGCAAGAGGACGCGCAGCAGTGGATCGATCGACTGAGTGCGGTCGGCGTTCCTTGTGGCTTGGTACGGAGCGTCGCAGAAGCTCTCGAAGGTACGGATGCGAACGCACGCGTCGGTGTTCCGCCGAGCGTTCCAGGGTCCGTGCGATTCCCACCACCGCGCCTCGATGAGCACGGCGCCGCCATTCGTACGCTGGGGTGGCGCGTCTTTGGGCGATGACAGATATTAACAGCCGCCTGTTTCCCGCCCTCTACTCACGTCGTAATTCGGTTAACTCCGTGGAGAAGTTATGAAGCGTAACTGGTCCCTGGCTGTTGGCGCTCTCGCTCTTGTCGCGCTGGGTGCTTGCAGTGAAGACAGGACTACGGGTCCCGCCGGACAGGAAGCCTTCGCTCGTTACGTGGCGATCGGAACGAGTCTCACGATGGGCGTCCAGTCAGACGGTGTCGCTTATTTCACGCAGCAGGAAGACTGGACGAAGCTACTCGCCCACCAGGCGTTCGCATCTTATTCGCAACCGCTCATTGCGGCGCCGGGGTGTTTTTCTCCGCTAATCGCGCCGCTTCAATTGAGCCGGCGATTGAGTGGAATCAGTGCGGGGGCGAATGCCGCGGCCAGCATACCTGACACCACCTGCGCCCCGTTTGGCGCCTACACACTTCCGACGAACGATCTCGGGATCGACGGCGCCAACACGTACGACGCCCTTCGTGTCACACCGGAGACTACGCAGGTCGAAAGCGTGAAACGGCGCCGTCAATACCGCCTCGTTCTTCCGCCGAAGACAACGCAGGTGACGGCGATGATGCATCAGAATCCGACCCTCGTCTCCGTCGAGCTCGGGGCGAACGAAGTTCTGGGCGTGACGACAGGGCTCATGTTCCCCGCCGCGGCATATCGTACGCCGTACACGTTCGTCCCGAACAGCGTCTGGCAGCCCGTTTATGCGCAGGTGCTGGACAGCGTGAAGAAGACCGGGGCCAAGGCCCTGCTCGTCGGCGTTCCGAACGTTTCAAGCATCGTGTCCTTCCGTACCGGCGATGAGCTTTGGCAAGACCGTGCCGAGTTCGCCGGCTTCGGTGTTGCGATAAACGCCGATTGTCAGGGGAATGCCAACCTGATCTTCGTTCCGCTCAAGGTCGCAACCGCGGTTGGAACGGCCCAGGCCACCGGGACCGCGTTCAATCTCAGTTGCACAGACAGTCCCGGGGCGCAAGACAACATTCTCACTCCCGCCGACGTGGCAACGATTACCAGCGTTGTCACCGGAATGAACACCTTTATCCAGGCGCAGGCCTCCGCGAACGGCTGGGCGTATATGGACCTGAACGCGGTGCTTGCCAAAGCGATAGCCAACCGGGGTCCTTACAGCGTGGTCAAACAATTGACCTGCACCCGCCCGTACGGGCAGTACATCAGCAACGATGGTGTTCATCCAAACGTGCAGGGCTATCAGGAAATGGCGAACGCGGCAGCCGAAGCGCTCAATACAGCTTACGGATTTGCGATACCGACGAATGACCAGACCGTGCTGACTCCCGCTCAGGTTTGCCCGTAGTGTCGCGCTGATACCGTCGCAGAGGGCGAGGCCAAGAACCTCGCCCTCTTTGCATCATGAGGTATATCGGCAACAAAACCCGACTGCTTCCGTTCATCCTTCGCACACTGCGGAAGGAGCGAATTCCGACGGGCTCAGTCCACGACGCCTTCGCCGGAACTGCGAGCGTAAGCAGGGCACTAAAGGCGAAGGGATGGCGGGTGTTCTCGAGCGATCTGCTGATGTCTTCGTATGTCTTTCAGCGCGCGTATGTCGTCGCTGATTCGGCGCATCCGTCGCTCGACGATCTGGCGCGCGAACTTGCGGAATGCGCACCGAGAATCGGGTTCATCAGCCGGCATTTTTCGCCGGCCGGCGGGCCGGAGAGCGCTGGAAGGATGTACTTCACCTCGGAGAACGCAGCCCGGATCGACGCAGCCCGCGAGACCCTGGACGCGTGGCGTGCGGACGGAAAGGTTGGCGAGAGCGATTACTATCTGCTTCTCGCCGCGATCATCGAGGGCGCGGACAGGGTGGCGAACACTGCCGGCGTGTACGCGTCGTACATGAAGCGCTGGCAGCCGAACGCGCAGCGATCTTTTGAAATCGTTGCCGAGCATCCGACGTCGGGGCAGCTCCCGGCGCAGGCGTATCTGATGGATGCGGCCGACGCGGCCGAGAGAATCGGGGAGGTGGATCTCCTGTACGTCGATCCGCCGTACAACTCGCGGCAGTACGTCGCATACTACCATATACCGGAGATCCTGGCGCGCGGCTGGTCGGTGGAAACCCCGGCGATACGCGGGAAAGTAGGACTGCTCGCTGGAGAGGATGGCAGGAGCCAATGGTCTCACGGCCGCCGGGTGCAGAAGCTTTTTTCGGGTCTGCTCACCGGTTCAGGTGCGAAATGGGCGCTGGTGAGCTTCAATTCCGAAGGTCATCTTAGGCCCGAAGCGCTGGAAGCCTTGCTTGGCAGGGCGTCTGCGGATGGGAAAGTATCCCACTTCACTCAGCGGTATCGGCGGTACCGCGCCGACAGCGATCGGGAAGGGCGGCGATATCACGCGGATATCGCGATCGAGCATCTGTATCTGGTGCGGCTGCGTTAGCTTTGTTGCTTCCACGAGCCGCCGATCGTCAGGATGGTGTAACGGTGATAAGGTGTTATCCCGTCGCCATTTGGGTCTTTGCAGGTGCGCGCAAACGGGTTACACTAGGCAGGTGAAAATGACAGCCACACCGCTGCAAAATCAGGGTTCACAAACGTTAGGCGGAGGGGCCTCGACGCCGGATTCAGCGGCGCCCGGCATCGACGCCGATCAGGAGATTATTGCCAAGGTCCTGGCAGGTCACAAGGACGCGTTCGGGGTTCTGATTACCCGTTACAGCGATCCCTTGTACCGACATGCACTTGGCATGACTGGAAGTCCTGATGTGGCGGAAGACATCCTCCAAGCGTCTTTTATTAAAGCCTATCAGCATCTGGGCGAAGTTCGGGGCCGATTTGAGGCCTGGGTGTTCCGAATCGTCGCTAATAGCTGCAAAGATTGGCTGAAGAATATCCGGCGGACGCACGTGAGCTACGACGAGGACGATCAGCCCTCAACGTACTCGACGCCGGAAGAAGAGATGGACCGCAACGAGTTGCGTACGGACTTGCAGTTTGCTCTGGCCAGACTCGCTCCTTCGCTGCGTGAAGCGTTCGTGATGAAGCATGTCGAAGGAAGATCGTACGAGGAAATGGCGCTGTTACTTGAAACGACGGTTGGCGCGCTAAAGATGCGAGTGCATCGGGCGCGAGAAGCGCTCCAACAACTGCTCGAGGAGAAGTACGCATGATGCTTGATAACGCTGGTTTCGAAAACGAAAAAATCACGGGCCGCGAGCCCGCTCAGAGACGGGACAAGCCCGCCGAGCCGCTCTACGATCGCGAAGTTCCGCTGACTGGAACTTCCGGCGGTCACGGACTGCTGCACGACTGGCTTGATGGCGAAGTCGACGCAATGCGCGCCAGTGAGGTGGAGGGCAAGTCGAAGATCGAGCTCTGGACCAGGATCAACGCCGAGAGCGAGATGCTTCGCCGCCGCGTGACTCCGGTGGGTGTCCAGCAGCGGATCATGGCTTCACTGCCCGAGACTCCGGGCACGACGACCTGGTGGAAGCAGGTTACACCTGTTTCGGCGATTGCGATCGCCGTCGCGCTGCTCGCAGTCGGAGCACTGATCATCCAGGCAGTTCGTTAAAGCCTGTCTTTCCTCGAGCAAAAAAAGCCCGACTCCTTGCGAGTCGGGCTTTTTGTTGTCATTACCTTGGTGCGGTATCGTTCGCGCAGGCGTGGAGATTGCTGCGTGATGTCGATCGTCGGCTTAGACCTTGCAACTGGACTGCAACTCTTTACTGTACAGTAAGGACCATACCTGATCGGAGGCGTTTGAAGATGAGGAAGACCATCGCTGTAATCGCATTAATCGCTGCTCCAGCCCTGGCTTCTGCTCAGGCTGGGCTCTCCAAGATCCAATTCCTTGCGTTGCAGCAGGAGCTGCGCGATCAGGGATGCGGAGTGACAAACGTCGACGGCCACTACGGCCCGCAGACGCGTCGTGCGATCGCGACTTGCGCGAAGAAGTTCAACTCCGCGAACAACGCACAGGCGTTGCTCACGGCGATGAACATCGGCTTCGGCCCGACCGACAATCCGCCGACTGGCGGAACGACGACCGGCAAGTAACTGAGTCTGGAGCGAGTCTCGAGACTGGGTTAGATCTCGAGATTGAGCTGCAACGGGGGGACGAGCGCACCAAGCGCCTCGTCCCCTTCGTCGTCATCCGCCCTCGACCCGTCGCGAACCCCATACTTCGCGCAGATTTTCGAAAAAAATCTCGCCAGACCCTCGCGGTATTTGTCGCCGGCGTACGCGCTGTTACCGTACGTGTTGCGGTAGCGCTCCGCGAGGTGCGGAAATTCCTGCTCGATGAAGGGCAGGTAGCGTTTTCTGGCGGCCGCCTTGAGTCGCACCGCGCAGGCGCCGACGTAGCTCGCGCCCGCTTCCGAAACGCGTTTCACCAGCGCCTCGAGATCCGATGGGTTGTCGGTGATCCCCGGGAGCACGGGCATGCAGTTGATGCCCGCTTCGATTCCCGCTTCGCGGAGGCGGGCCAGCGCGCGCACGCGAGACTCCGGCGTCGGCGCGCGGGGCTCAATGCGACGGGCGAGGTCGCGGTTCAACGTGATGAGTGAGATGTGTATCGAGAGATCCGATACCCTGTTGATGCGCGAGAGGAGATCGATGTCGCGGGTGATGAGCGGACTCTTCGTAATGATCGTCACGCTAAGGCCGGGATGTTCGGCGAGCACCTCGAGGATGCCGCGGGTGATCCGGAATCTTCGCTCCGCGGGCTGATACGGATCGGTGGCTGTGCCGATGACGATCGTTTCTCCGGCGAGCAGTCTCAGGTGTTTGTCGCTTCCGAAGCGCAGAGTTCTGCTCAGAACTTCGGGCGCGTTTTTCTTGACGAAGATGTTCCGCTCGAACGCGAGCCAAGGCGGAAG
>DATBXT010000038.1:0-13884 GCA_036514115.1 Gemmatimonadaceae bacterium | reverse complement strand
CGTCGGGTTGTTCAGAGGCTTCGACGTCGAGAAGCTGGTCGAATCGTCTCCGCGCGCGGTGACCGAAGCGCGTCGGTTTCAGACAGACAACTTTCGCGGATCGCTCGTCAGCTCCATCGGCGCGGCAACGGTCGGTATCGGCATACTCGTCGCGGGCAGCAATGCCAACAACGCGTCGACGCCGATCATCATCATCGCCGGCGCCGGCGCGATAGGCTGGGGACTGCAGCACATCAACACCGGGTATGCCGCCCTCTCCAAGGCACTCTGGTGGTACAATCAGGAGCAGGCGCGCTAGGAGTTCGCGCGCTTCCAGCGTCGGTAGGCGATCCACCCCGCAAAGGCGATTAAGCCGAGCGGGATCAGTATCCCGAGCGACGCAATCACACCAGCGACGAGCGCCACGAAGTTCCGCCACGCACGGCGCAGTGCGGATGTTATCGGGTTTTCGCCAGGGTTGTTGCCAAGGATCGCTGCGGGCTCGTGCACGGTGATCGTGAGGGTGCTCATCGCAGCGCGCGCGCCGAGGTAGCGCAGACGGCCCTCGTAGCGCTCAATCTCTTCACGCACGCGGGCGAGCTCTCGTTCGACACGTAAAACTTCGTCGAGCTTGCCGGTACGGTTGGCCAGGAGGCTGATCAATCTTTCCTCGAGCCTGCGCGCGTTGGTGACACGCGCGGTGACATCCACGAACTCCTCACCGACGTCCTGCGCCTGCGAGTTCACGGTCTCGACCTTCCCGATACCCGAGAGTGAGCCGACAGCTTCGTCGTATTTTGCCGAAGGAATCTTTACTTCGATGGTCGCCTGGCGCATCTGATCCTTGCCGCCGCTCATCGAGGAGTTGGTGATGTACCCGCCTACCTGCGCGGCCAGCTGCCGGATCTTGAGAATGGCGGGATCGACTTTCTCCACCTCGATGAAAGCCTGGCCGGTGCGGATGACCATCGTCGGCGCTGTCGCACCGGCGTTTATCCCCTGGAGGGGGTCACCGAGTGAAGCCGGAGGAGGAGGGGGCGCGGCCGGTGCGGCGTTCGATTGCCCGACCTCGCCTTCCGTCGCACCGGCAACATCGTACCTCCGGGACGCGGCCGACATCGCGGCGGGCGCGGTGGCGACTCCGCGGCTGGTGAGGACGGCCTGGTCGTTAGCGGTGGCCGAAGCGTCGCGACCGCCAGCGCCTGGCGCGTTGGCGTCGCAGGCGGCAACGCCCAGTGCGACGAGGATTAAAAAGCTGACTGCTTTCATGGGTGACTCGGTTGAGGTCTCGTAGGAGACGTCGCTCGAGTCGGGACTTACACAGTCAATCCCTACACGCTCCGAATCAGCAGCATCTTGACCCCGGGTTGTTGTACCTGTCGTTCATCCTCGTGTGCCGGAACTCCGTCTCGCTCATCACCCGGTCGCCGGGATGCGCGGTCTTCATGTGGGCCAGATACCGCTGATAATCCGGAACGCCAAGCACCGCGCGCATGACGGATGCGGTCCGCGAAAACATCGTCGTGATGTAGTTGATCATTTGTTGTTGGTGCGAACAGGCAGGTAGCGCTCGAACAGCTCGAAGATCCGGCGGTACTCATCCGCCCACGAGGTCGGGCGCACGAAGGCGTGATCCTCAACGGGGTACGCCGCCAGCTCCCAGCGCGTTTTGCCCAGCTCGATCAGTCGTTCGGTGAGCCTGACGATATCCTGAAAGTTGACGTTCGTGTCCGACATCCCATGCGCCATCAGCAACGGGTCCTGCAGCCCTTCGGCAAAGTAGATAGGAGACGACTGACGGTAGGCCAGAGTATCGTTTTGGGGCAGGTTCAGGATCTCGGACGTGTAGCCCTGATTGTAATGCGCCCAATCGGTCACGCTCCGCAGGGCCGCGCCCGCGCCGAAGTGCGGCGACTCCGTAAACAAAGCCATCAGCGTGATGAACCCGCCATAGCTGCCGCCGTAGATCCCGATCCGCTTGGGATCGACATGAATTGTCTGCGCCATGTACTTCGAGGCGTCCACCTGGTCCTGTAGATCCCGCCCGCCCATGTGCCGGTAGATCGCAGTCCTCCAGTCGCGCCCGTAGCCAGCTGATCCCCGATAGTCGAGATCCAGAACGGTGTAGCCCTTCGACGCGAGGAACTGGTTGAACATGTACTCACGGGGGTACTCCGACCAGAAATTGCCGACGTTATGGAGATACCCCGCTCCGTGGACGAAAATCACGGCCGCCCCGTTCGGCTCGGCCTTCATGTCACTGGGATGATAGATGTGCGCTGGTACCTGAACGCCATCGGATGCCGGAATCATCACGATTTCCGGCACGATCCACGGGAACGACTGCCACTCCGCGCTCGGCGACACGGTGAGCTGTGACATCTCCGCCCCGGGACGATCACGCAACAGGAACAGATCCGGCGGGCGATTCACATATGAGTAGACATCGGCCACCAGCTGGCCGTCCGGAGAAACGACGGTGTTATGCCTGCCGCTCTTGCTAGTGATCTTCTCCATGGCGCCGCCCGCGACCGGCATGCGATAGAGGTGCTGCTCGAAAGGCGAGACCTCACTCGTCTGGAGATAGAACCATCGCGCGTCCGGTGAAAGCGCCACGTCGCGAACTTCCCACCGACCCTTCGTCAGCTGCTGCTTGCCGATTCCGTCGGCGGCGATCGTGTAAAGGTGGGAGAATCCGTCTGCTTCGGAGACGTACCAGACACGATTAGAGCCCGGGCCGTACCACCCGCCGCAACTGTTGCACGGTCCTCCAACCCACGCGGTGTCCTTCAGTACCTCGAGGGTCGCCAGCTTTCCTGCAGGATCGACGACCTGCAGATATCTGCTCTTGTTGTCGTCGCTCGAGGCGAAGAACAATCCGCGGGTCCCTGCATCGTTCCACCCGAGGAGATCGAAGGAGCCGGTGGTGGTATCCTTGGCGAACGGCTTGAGCCAGGTGACGCTCGCTGACGGCAAGGACACCAGCGCGATCCGTCCGTGTTGGGTAGCGTCGCCCACCTTGGTGCGGACGTGCAGCTCCTCGGTGTACCCGCTGCGGGTAACGTACTGCGGGATGTCGTTGATCCGCTGGCCGCTCGCCGGCGTCCTCGTAGTGATCAGGAGAGCGCCACCCGTCGGCGAAATCGAGAAGTCCGAGACCTGCTCGCTGCTTTGCAGATAGATCGGCTTGAGACCCAGCGAGTCGCGGAGCAATCGCTCGGCCCGGGCGATGCTGTCGGCGCGAGCGCGGTCCCGTATTGATTCGAACAGGTCGCGCTGCTGCTGCTCGAGCCGGCCGCGCTGTCCCTGCGCTTTCGTCGAATCGGCCGGAGCCGGCCCCTGCCTGATGTCCGTCAGCTGACGCAACATCCCGTTGCCGAGATCGATCGAGAAGACATTGTTGCTGCGGATGAAGAAGATCTGCCTATCGTCGGCGGAAAATGCCGGACTCCGCTCTGATTCGACTGTCTGCGTGAGACGGCGACTCGTTCCCGATGTCAAATCGTTGATGTATAAGTCGCCGTTGAAATCCACGGCCGAGTAGCGGCCATTGTGCGAGCGCGCCCCACGGGCGAACCGCGAGCCCGTCGAATCGACCTGCTGGATGGAGACGCGCTCGGGTTTGGAACCCGGCACTGCGCGCACCCGAAACTGTTTCGGCGTCTCGCGCCAATCGGTGCCCGGCTCGAGCCAGGTGAAGTAGATCCACTTGCTGTCGGCGCTCCACCGCACATCACTCGGCTGACGCCCGTAAAGCTCGGGACCCCGCATGATGTTCTTGATGGAGAAGTCGAACGGCTTGGATTGTTGCGCGCTCAGGGGTATGGTCGCGCACAGCAGCGCGGAGGCGAGAAATTTCTTCATCATGAGAGAAAAGTATGAACTGTCGCGGCCACGATCCCGTATTCGGGCTCTACGAGGCGCGGGCGGACGTCAGAATACCTCTATGGCGAGGCTGCAGGAAGTCTCAGCTCGAAAGTGACGCCACCGCCGTCGCGGGGCTTATAAGTGAGGGTTCCGTTCTGCGCGTCGGCAAGCCGGCGCGCGATCCACAATCCGAGTCCGGTTGATTGGCTGTCGGCAGACTTTCCTGGGGCGCGATAGTACGGCGGAAAGCCGCGATCGTTGTCAGACTCCGGCATCCCCTCGCCCTTGTCGCTTACACGAAAAACCACCGAGCCGCCCTCCACTCCACCAGTCACCTCGATCGGAGTCCCGTCGGGCGTGTGCTTGAATGCGTTGTCGACCAGATTGACCAGAATTCTCAGTGAGTGGACAAAGTCGAATCGCCCAAACGAGAGCGATGACGGGTCGTCGAGGGAGACCCTCAGTCGCTCCTGATCCGCTCGCGCCGAGACGTGCTGCTGCACGGCGCCCAGCAGGTCGTCGACGGCGTTGATCTGGATGTCGAGTTGTAGCGCTCCTCCATTCAGCCGGCCGACATCGAGGAGATCCGTCACCAGCCGATTGAGTCGGTCCGCTTGCTCTTCGATGATGAGCGCGCGCTCGTCTCCCAAGGGTTGTAGCTCGTGGGCTAATCCCTTGATCGCGGTGAGCGGGGTACGGAGGTCGTGCGATAACGATGCGAGAAGCGCGTCCTTGAGCTTGTCCGCCTCCCGCAGCGCCTCGGCGCGCTCGACGGCAGCGCGTTCCGAGCGGGCGCGATACAATAACTGTGCGGCGACCACGCTGGTGATCAGGAATGCGATCAGCACCAACCAGTCGAACGGATTGCGAACGAGCAGCGTGTTGTATGGCGGAAGAAAGAACCAGTCAAAGACAAGGAACGCGGTCAGTGCGATGGTGATCCCTAGCGATCTCCCTCCCGCCGCGCTGGCACCAAGCACGACCAACAGGAAGACGAGCGCCACGTGCGCTTCTCCCAGTTGCGGCCGGGCTGCGAACAGCACCAGAGCCGCGAAGCCGAGGGCGAGGAACGCCAGCACCCAGATCCAGGCGCGCCTGGCTGTCACTTTAACTCCGTTGCGGGCTGCGTGAACCGATAGCCGACGCCTGGCTCCGTGATGACGTACTCCGGATCGAGCGGGTTCCGCTCGATCTTCCGCCTGACGTTGGCGATGTGGACTCGCAGGTACTGCTGCGCATCGCCGAACTGTCGACCTGTCCATACCGCCGAGAAGAGCTGCCGGTGGGTCAGTGTTTTTCCCGCGTTCGACATCAGGACGCGCATTAGATCCCACTCTTTTGGCGTCAGGTGAACGACCGCACCATTTCGGAACAGAGTGCGGGATTCCAGATCCATTTTTAGCGCCCCGCAGGTCATGGTCTTCCCGGCAGCCGCGCGGGGGACGTTCGCGCGCCGCTGCAGGGCGCGCACTCTCGCCTTGAGCTCGAGGGTGCTGAACGGCTTGGTGACATAGTCGTCGGCACCTGCATCTAGGAGCGTAGCCTTCTCGCGATCAGCGTGGCGCGCCGACAGAACAAGGATCAGCGCGTCAGTGGATTTTCGGATTTCCTCGCAAATGGAAACTCCGTCGGCATCCGGGAGGCCGAGGTCGAGCACGATCAGCGACGGGCGCTCGGCGGCCGCCAGGCGAACGCCTTCGGCGCCGGTTGCTGCCTCGATCACGCGAGCGAAGTCGTCAGCTAACGCGTTGGAGACGACACCGCGAATTCGCGGCTCGTCGTCGATGATTAAAGCGGTGTCAATGGACACGCTCTTATGATCGCATCCCGACGAGTCGCACACTACATCGCCGGACCGATGGACATTTGTGAAATCTTTGTACAGACAGCCCTCAGACCGGGCAACCTTTATATGCTATGGCGAAGGCATATAAACGGTTGAAGCACTTCCTCTTTGGGAGGCCTCTACCCAGCGAGCGGCTCGAGAACGAGCGCCTGAACAAGAAGACGGCGCTCGCTGTCCTCTCATCGGACGCAATCTCCTCGGTCGCTTACGCAACTGATCAGATCCTGATCGTCCTGGCCGTGCTGGGGACTGCGGCAGCCGTTCACTACGCGATTCCTATTTCGGCGATCATTGTGGGGCTGCTCGTGCTGGTCGGGCTCTCATACCGGCAGACGGTCTTCGCTTACCCGAACGGCGGTGGCTCGTACACAGTCGCCAAGGAAAATCTCGGCACCGGAGCGGGACTCGTCGCCGCTGCGGCGCTGCTCACCGACTACATCATGACTGTGGCGGTGTCGATCGCAGGTGGTATAGCGGCAATCACATCGGCTTACCACAACCTCATCCCCCACACTGTTCTTCTTTGCGTGCTTTCGATCGCCATTCTCGCGATCGTCAACCTGCGCGGGGTCCGCGAGTCCGGGCTCGCCTTCAGCGTGCCGACCTACGTGTTCGTGTTCATGATGATCGGCCTGATCGGACTGGGTGGATATCAGGCATTCCTTGGTAGCGGACCGGCCGACGTGAGCGGCGTCGTTAAAGTCGACACCGTTTCGCTGCAGCAGCACGGGCTGGCAAGTATTCCCGGCGGCTTCGCACTGGCCTACCTGCTCATTCGCGGTTTCGCTGAAGGATGCGCCGCGATGACGGGAACTGAAGCAATCTCCAATGGTGTGATGGCGTTCAAGCAGCCGGCTCAGAAGAACGCAGCGATTACGCTCGGGTGGATGGTGACGATCCTCGCTGCGTTCTTTCTCGGAACCAGCCTTCTCGCGCAACACTACAGCGTGATGCCAACCACGACCGACACCGTGCTGTCGCAGCTGGCCAATCACATCTTCGGGCGCGGCATCGTCTACTACATCTTTCAGTACAGCACCTTCGCGATCCTTGTGCTCGCGGCAAATACGGCGTTCGCCGATTTCCCGCGACTCTCGGGCATTCTGGCGAATGACGGCTACATGCCGAGGCAGCTGGCGGCGCGCGGCGACCGGCTTGCGTTCTCCAACGGTATAATCGCGCTGGGTGTGATCGCGGGATTGATTCTCTCGGTGTTTCGCGGCCAGACCAATGCGTTGATTCCACTGTACGCTGTTGGGGTTTTCATCTGCTTCACTTTGTCGCAGGCGGGCATGGTGCTGCACTGGTTCCGGTCGAGGGCGCCAGGGTGGAGATGGAAAGCGGCTCTCAATGGAATCGGCGCCCTCGCCACCGGTATCGTCTCGATAATCCAGGTGGTCACGAAGTTCATAGAAGGGGCGTGGATAGTTGTGCTGATCATCCCCCTGATCATCCTTGTGCTGAAAAAGATTCATCGCCACTACGTCCAGTTCGCGTCGGACGTTGAGTTCAAAGGCCAGAGCCCGATTGCGCCGCTGCACCACTCCGTGGTTGTTCCGGTGAATGGCATTACCAAGGCGACGGCGGGCGCCCTCGTGTACGCCACCGCGATCTCCGACGAAGTCGTCGCGGTTTACATCGAGGTCGATCCGCGCGCGACTGCGAAGGTGAAGGCGGATTGGGACGATTGGGACATTGGCGTGCCGTTGGTGGTGATTCCGTCTCCATATCGCTCGGTGCTGCGACCGCTGGTCGAGTACGTTGACAGTCTCAGACTGGTGATGCCGGGCGAGCTGGTCACCGTAGTGGTGCCGGAAATAGTCCCTAAGCGGTGGTGGGAGCATTTGCTCCACAACAAGACGGCCTTCTACATCAGAACTGCGTTCCTCTTCAAGCCCAACGTCGTCGTCACGACCGTACCGCTTCTGCTCGGTCATGCCTACCGGTTGCGTGATCTGTTCGAGCGCGACGACCAGCTTGATGACGACAATCCGCCGGAAGTCGCTGCGCCGCTCCAAGAAGAGACCGCCGCGAGCGAGGCCGGCGCGGGTCGCGTCGAGGCAGCATGATGTCCCGCGAGCTGGCGTTGGCATTCGCGTTACTGGCGTGTAACGGCTCGCCTCGTGAGACGCAAACCATTACAGAAGCGGCGTCTGCCGCGAGTTTGACCGGCGCCTGGGATGCGAAGCTATCGCTTACGCATCCTTACCCGCTCGGTCTCAGTGCGCCGGCAAGCCGTTTGATTTGCGGAACGATTGGATTCGTCGAGAACCGTCGTGCGGACTTGTCGCACGAGATACCGAGCGTCGGCGTCTACGATCTGGACCTTTCGCTACTCGGACTGAACTGGCTGGGCGACGAGTCCTTCCCTAACGCAGTCGCCACCACACCAAACGCGACTGTGGCTCGAGCAGATCTCAGCCAACCCGATTCGGTGACGATCGTTCTCAATCCGGGCAGCACTGAGCGGATCGTTCTACAGGGTCGACGCGACGTTGCCGGAATCGACGGTGATTGGGTGGCTCAGTCTGCTCGCGGAACAGCCACCGGGTCGTTTTCACTGCGTCCGCATATCGAAGCTCGACCGAACTGCTAGAATTTCACTAGCAGCGCCAGGCCGAGCCAAAGATTTCGCAAAGGTTGTCCACTTGCTGTCGGCGCTCCAAGGCACATCGCTCGGCTGGCGGCCGTATAGCTCGGGACCGCGCATGATGTTTTTGATGGAGAAATCAAATGGCTTCGCCTGCTGCCCGTCGAGTTGCGCGGCCGCGCACAGCAATGCCAGTGGAACGATTTTCTTCATGTCGTGGTGAGTGGTTTGGAGATGGTGGACGACAGATTAGCGGTATGGCGCTGCCACCGGAAGTCGCACCTCAAGGGCGGCTGCGCCCCGGCGGGGAACGCGGCATCACGCAGCTTTCGTCGTGCCCTCGAAAGGAATCTCGGTGCTATGCGCAGCTTTGCGCCCCGTGAGAACGGTGAACCACTCGTGCGCGGAAGCGACGATGATCACTACCACTGACAACAGAAAGAATCCGGCGACAAGAGCGTCGATGTGATCGTTCCGCATCAGGCGTCGGGCGTCGGCGATAGTCGGCCCGCCTGGTGTGATGCCGCTATTTATGATCTCCGTCATCCTTTGCGCGTGGGAGAGAAAGCCGAGCTTTGGATCTGCCGAAAAAATCTTTTCCCAGCCGGCAGTCATTGTTACTGTCGCGAGCCAGGCGAGCGGCAAAATCGTTACCCAGGAGTAGCGAGCCTTTCCCATCTTGATGATGACGGTGGTACCGACACATAGCGCGACGGCCGCAAGTAGCTGATTGGAGATTCCGAACAACGGCCACAAAGAGTTTATGCCACCGAGGGGATCGAGCACCCCCTGGTAGAGAAACCAGCCCCACATCGCCACAACGATACCACTCGACATGAAGACCGCGGGATACCAGGACACCCGTCCGATCGGCGCCCACACGTGCTTGAGAAGGTCCTGCAGCATGAAGCGGCCGACGCGTGTTCCAGCATCCACCGTGGTGAGGATGAACAACGCCTCGAACATGATGGCGAAGTGGTACCAGAGTGCCATCGCGGTCTGTCCGCCCAACACCCGTGAGAATAGATGCGCCATTCCGACTGCCAGGCTCGGAGCGCCGCCGGTGCGTGAGAGCAGCGTATTTTCTCCGACCTGCTGCGCCAGCAGCTGCATCTGCGCGGGGTCGAGGGTGAATCCCCACTGCTGCACTGCCGCTGCCGCGCTGGCGGCGGTGGTCCCTATCGCGCTCGCCGGAGCATTGATCGCGAAATAGACGCCCGGCGTAAGAACACACGCTGCGATGAGCGCCATCACTGCTACCAGCGATTCAGTAAGCATTCCGCCATATCCGACGAAGCGAGTGTCAGCCTCGTTGGCGATGAGCTTCGGCGTCGTTCCCGATGCGATCAGCGCGTGGAATCCGCTGATCGACCCACAGGCGATGGTTATGAACGCGAACGGAAAAATCTTCCCCGCGAACACCGGTCCCGTTCCGTTGCTGAACTGAGTCAGCGCGGGCATCTGCAGCGGCGGCAACACGATCACGATTCCGAGGGCGAGAGCGAGCACCACTCCTATCTTCACGAACGCCGACAGGTAATCCCGCGGCGCCAGCAGCAGCCAGACCGGCAGCACCGACGCGAAGAAGCTGTACGCCATGATCAGAAGCGCGAGTGTCCGGCCCGTCAATGTGAACGTCGGCGCGACCGCCGGGTTCGCCGCCACCCATCTCCCCGCGTATAGGGAAACCACCAGCAGCACGAGGCCGATTGCGCTCGCTTCCAGAACGCGGTGGGGACGAACCCAGCGCAGATAGACACCCATTATCAACGCCGTCGGAATCGTCAGGCCGAGCGTGACGACGCCCCACGGACTCGCCTTGAGCGCGTTCACCACCACCAGCCCCAGCACGGCGATCAGGACGATCATGATTCCCAGCACTGCGATGAGCGCCGTGAAACCGGCGACGGGCCCAATCTCTTCCTTCGCCATCTGCCCCAGCGATTTTCCATCGCGCCTCACCGAGGCTGCGAGAATCACGAAGTCCTGAACAGCACCGCCCAGCGCGACACCGATGATGATCCATAGCGCGCCGGGCAGAAAGCCGAACTGCGCCGCCAGCGTCGGTCCGACGAGCGGTCCGGGTCCGGCAATAGCCGCGAAATGGTGGCCGAAGACCACCCAGCGGTTGGTCGGCGCGTAGTCGCGTCCATCGTTGAGCCGCACCGAAGGCGTCGGACGCGCGGCATCGAGCGCGAAGATCCTGGTGGCGATGAACCGGCTGTGAAACCGATAGCCCACCGCGTACGTGCACAACGCGGCGACGAGCAGCCAGGCCGCATTCACCGTTTCACCGCGCGACAGTGCCAGCCAGCCGAAACTGGCCGCGCCCAGAGCGGAAATCAGAGTCCAGATGATAATACTGCGCAGTCTTCGCATGAGTATTTCAGCGGAGGCGTTGAAATTGAGTATGCGTTAACTTTCGCCGCAACCGGGCATCGAGTCGACGGTGCCTGCATCCATCTGCATGACCGCTTCCTTCACACGTCCCTGTGAAAGCTTCCCATAATTTGGTCGCCCTCGCGCTGGTCGCGCTTTCGCTTGGCTGCGCTTCCAAACCGCCCGAGCCCGTGGAGCCGGTCGTCGTTCGTCCGCTGGACCGGTTGGCCGGATCCGAGATCGTTGTGTTTCCCGTGCAGTACCTGTCGTGGACAGATTCGCTGAACTGGCAGCAGCAGATTCCCAACCGCGCCGAGTTCCTCGCACGGGTCGACGACGACATCGAGGCGGCCCTGACCGCTCGAGGCCTGGGACAGACGTGGACGTTCGGCCGTGAGATCGCGCGCGCATCGCGGGTCAACAGCATGATCATGCGTGATGCACACTCACTGTCAGCCGAGTGGCTGCGCGCTCGCGTCATCGACGAGACTGTGCGCGATCCTCTCGCCTCCCAGGTTCGCGCGCTCGTCGGTCTCAAGGGACAGCGCTACGCAATTCTTCCCGTCGAGCTCAGACTGGAGAACCGCGCTGGTATGGGCGTTGCTACCCTGCGCATCGTGATGATCGACTCGCGCATGGCCCTCATCAAATGGAGGGGAGAGGTATCGAGCGACCCGATGAAGACTGTGTCACCGGCGCTGACGAAGAGCCTGGCGACCCATTTCGCGGATCTCGTCGTCGCCCCCTGACGACGTGACTACCGTCTTTCACGTCTCGGATCTCCATTTCGGCTGGCCTGCTGTTCCCGAACAGATCGATGCCATCGAGCGGATCATCCAGGAAAGCCGGTTCGACGTAGTCGCGATTTCCGGGGACGTGAGCCAGAGGGCGCGCGCTGGGGAATTCCAGAGGGCGGCCGCATTCATTCGCGACGCCAAGAAGGTGAGCAAGGTCATCACCGTGCCAGGGAACCACGACGTGAAATGGTGGCGAGCGCCCCTCAGCTTTGGTAAGAGGGCCAGCATTTACGCGAATTATCGCCGGTTCATCGACCGCAACCTCGAGCCTGTTCTGCACGTTCCCGGCGCGACGCTGGTCGGCCTCAACACATCGCACGGGGTCACGTGGCGTACACTGACCTGGAACATGCGCGACATCTCCATCATCGGTGACATCCACAAGCACCAGCTCGACCAGGCCCGGGCAATCTTCGAGAAGGCACCTCCCAAAGATGCGCGGGTGATCGTGATGCATCACAACCCCGTGCGCGGCGAGCTCTCTCAGCGACACGGACTCAAGAGCACCCAGAAGATCCTTGGGGCTTTCGCCGAGATGGGCGCCGATTTAGTCTGTTGTGGTCACGACCACCAGGAATCGGTGCACTACATCGAGCACACGAGAAAAGGGACAGTGATCTCGACAGCTGGGACGGTTTCCAACAGGTCGCGCGGAGGACGGCCGTCATCGGTGAACGTCATCGAAATCGGCGTGAAGACAATCGACGTGACCACCCACGTCTGGTCGAAGGAACAAAGCACCTTCGTCAAAGGTCCCCACAAATGCTTCAAGCGATCGGAGTATGTGGCGGCTGGGTGATCGCGATCAGCTCGCGCTGGAGCTCAATGAGCCTCCGCCAAAAAACGCGGACGAACTTCTGGCGCGGCTGCAGCGCCTTGGCCTGGGCTCGCAATACCGCGTGCGACTCACCAGCAACCGCACGGTGGTGGTGAGCTACGGCGGCGGTGAGCTCCGCATCCACAACAGCTTCCTCGAAGCCGACGAAGAAGTGTGGAAGGCCATAATCACCTTCGTTCACGGACGCACCAGGGTAGTTCGCAACGAAGCGCGTCGAACCATTCTTCAGTTCCCCGTCGCGCGCATCAGCGACGGACCACGACGCAGGCGCGCCCGCGAGCAAGCCAATCCCGCCGATCTGCCGCTCATACGCGAGCTGTCACGCTGGCACCACGACTACAACCGCGAGCGATTCGACGGCTCCCTCCGCGAGATCCCGATTCGCATCTCTCGACGGATGAAGAGCAGACTCGGCCACTACTGTCCAGCGACCGAGGGCTGCGAACCCGAGATCGTCATCAGCCGGCGCCACATCCGGCGGGATGGTTGGGCGGAAGCGCTCCACACGCTGCTGCACGAGATGGTGCACCAGTGGCAGGACGAGCAGGGGTTGGTGGTCGATCACGGCGCATCCTTCCGCGCCAAAGCTCGCGCGGTTGGGATCACGCCTCTGGCTTGTCGAGCCGTCGCGTAAGAATCTGGCATCTCGTGAAGTGCAACTGAACGGGTGCCAGCAGTGAGAAGTCTAGGTGAGAGCAGCGAGCTCACTACGCCGGGACTTACTTCCGTGGCGTGAGAGCCCCCGCTTGTGCCGTGAATGCCTCCTAGAGACGTCCCGGCGTCGTGAACTCCGCGCCTGGCAACATTGGTTGCTGGCTGCTCGCACCCGTTCAGTTGCCGTGCCGTTGAAGTAACTTTCAGTCATGACCGACTTCTACAACATCGATAGCGCGCTCTCCGAAGAGGAGCGCGCCGTCCGCGACACTATCCGCGCCTTCGTCGATGAGAAAGTCCTCCCCATCATCGGCGATTCCTACATCCAGGGAAAATTTCCGAAACAGCTCATTCCCGAGATGGCCGAGCTCGGGATGTTCGGCGCCAATCTGCCGGAGGAGTACGGCTGCGCCGGTCTCAACAACGTTGCGTACGGCCTGATCATGCAGGAGCTCGAGCGCGGCGATTCGGGTGTGCGCTCCTTTGCGTCGGTGCAGGGCGCTTTGGTGATGTATCCCATATATGCCTTCGGCAGCGAGGAGCAGAAGCGCGAGTATTTGCCGAAAATGGCTCACGGTGAAATAATCGGATGCTTCGGTTTGACGGAGCCTGATTACGGGTCGAATCCGTCGGGAATGATCACCCGCGCCAGAGAGCAGAAGGACGGCAGCTGGGTCATCAACGGTGCCAAGATGTGGATTACCAATGGCTCGACCGCGCAGGTCGGCATCGTGTGGGCAAAGACGGGCGATGACCAAAGCGATAAGTCGATCCGCGGATTCGTCGTACCCACTGACGCGCCCGGATTCACTGCCAGAGATCAGAAGGGAAAGCTCTCGCTTCGCGCGTCCGACACCAGCGAGCTCGTGCTTCAGGATGTGAAAGTCCCAGCGACCGCGCTGCTGCCAAAGTCCGGCGGAATCAAGAGTCCGCT
>DATBXT010000037.1:0-2066 GCA_036514115.1 Gemmatimonadaceae bacterium | reverse complement strand
GAGAATCTGCCATTCGGCTGATCGTAGATCTGGGTTCCAACTACGTCTGCAGGAAGCAGGTCGGGCGTGAACTGGATGCGACTGAAAGAAGTGTTGATGGTTTCGGCGAGGGTTCTGACTGTGAGAGTCTTCGCCAGTCCGGGAACGCCTTCGAGCAGGACGTGACCGCCGGTGAGAAGACTTATCAGCAGTCGCTCGACCATGTACTCCTGGCCGACGATCCGGCGGCCTACCTGATGAACGACTTCCTGCGCGATCGATGCATCAGCGGCTGTCACGGTTTGTGCGCTCACGTCTTGATCCTCTCGTAGTGTTCTTCTTGTTGCCGCCGCTCTTCGTGAGCGCGGTGATGATGTCTTTTTCCCGCCCCGTCAACTGTCGCGTCTTTCCGGTGGGCAACTGGCCAAGCTTCACCGGACCGAATTTCGTTCTCACCAGGCGCTCGACCTGAAGGTCCAGCGCCTCGCACAGCCTTCGCACTTCCCTCGTTCTTCCTTCGGCGATGGTTATCTGCAAATCCCACATCCCACGCCCTGCGTGTTTCGCCAGGAATTCCCTCGGAAACACGGGTCCATCTTCCAGCTCTACACCCTTCATGGCGACTCGTGCCGCGCCCGCGCCATCGCCGCGCACGGTCGCGACATACGTCCGTTCCACTTCGCCGCTGGGATGAGTCAATTTGTGCGCCGCTTCGCCGTCGTTGGTGAGGAGGAGCACACCTTCCGTCATGTAGTCGAGACGCCCCACGTAGGTCAGTCCCGGGCTATCCTCGATTATGTCGAAGACTGTCTTTCGCCCGCTGGGGTCGGAGCGCGTGGTCAGGACACCAGCCGGCTTGTTTAGCACGAGCCAGTGAGCCTCGGTCGGAGGCGCCGCTACAGGTTTCCCGTCAACCTGAATCTCGTCGCGAACTGGATCCACGGATTGGCCAATGACGGCGACCCGTCCATTGATTCGTACGCGTCCCGCAGCGACAAGCTCGTCGGCCGCGCGGCGAGAGGCGACTCCGGCGCGCGCGATGGCGCGCTGAATCCGCATTGTCTCGGGCATCAGTCTGCCCGAGGGGGCGCCTCGCCGTTTTCCTTGACTGGCGCGGCCGCCGCTGTCGGCGTCGCGGGTCGTCTCGCCCGCAATGCGATCGCCAGTTCGTCGGCGCGCGGGAGCTCCTCCAGATGCCGCAGCGCGAACTGTTCGAGGAATGAGCCAGTCGTCCCGTACAGCAGCGGACGTCCAAGACCCTCACCGCGCCCAACGACATCGATCAGAGCGCGCTCGTGAAGAGACTTGAGAATCGCGCCCGCACCGACGCCGCGGATTTCCTCGATCTCCGCGCGACCAATTGGCTGCCGGTACGCGATGATTGCCAGCGTCTCCAGCGCGGCTGCCGACAATCGCTGTGGCCGCGCAGCCAGCTGCGCGCGCTCAATGGCTTCGGTGTATTCCGGCCGGGTCAGGATCTGCCAGCCGCCGGCGACCTCAACGAGCTCCACTCCGTGACCATCCTCTTCATAATGCACCCGCAGTTCTTCCAGCGCGGATTCGAGGGTGTTGTCCCCGTCCTCCGCGTGCGCAGCCATAACACGCAGGGCGTCGACGGGAACGGGTACAGCGCTCGCGAAGAGCGCCGCTTCAAGCAGCTTCGCTAGAGGAGTCACGGGTAATTTCGAAGGCGGCGAACGCGCGCGGCTGCATCAATCGTACTTCGCCACGCTTGGCGAGCTCGAGCAGCGCCAGCAACAACGACAACACCTCCCACGGCTCCGCCTTTCGCGGCAGAATGTCCTTCCATTGCGCGCGAGCGCGAATCGCCAGCAAGGCGCGCACGATGCCTATCGCGCCATCCACATCCAGGGCGCGGGGAATGACATCGTGGACGTGCGGCTTGCGCGCCAGACGCAGAACCCGATCGACCGCGGACAGCAGCTCGGGCAGCGAAATCGCCAGCGGACCTGCGACCGGGACCTGCACCGCCGACTGAGTGTAGGCTCGCGCGAACCGCGCGCGTCGATCTTCACTGCGCCGCTCCAGAACGTCCACCACTTCCCTCGCCTGCTGGTACTCGAGGA